>JBNJGK010000088.1:0-11943 GCA_051747665.1 Bacteroidota bacterium
AATGTCTTCGGAATGAGTTTTATTAAACAGGATCATTCATGAGTTATGTCAGCAAGGAATTGCAGATAGGAAATATTTCCCTTGGCGGGATGAATCCGGTAAGGTTACAGTCTATGACCAACACGTCTACCAACGACGTGGAGGCCAGCACCGCCCAGGTCATTCGCGTTGCGGAGGCGGGCGCCGATTTGGTCCGGCTCACAGCCCAGGGCATGAAAGAAGCCCGGAATCTGGCTGTTATCAAAGAAAAACTTGCGAAAAAGGGATACAAGCTCCCGTTGATAGCAGATATCCATTACAGCCCTGATGCTGCGCTGGAGGCTGCCCGCCATGTGTCTAAGGTTCGCATTAATCCGGGCAACTACACTGACCGTTACAAGTCTGACAAAGTTCATTTTTCTAAGGAAGAATATGAAGCTGAGCTTACCCGTATTCAATCCCGCCTTAAACCGCTGATAGAAACATGCAAAGCACATAAAACAGCGCTTCGAATCGGAAGCAACCATGGCTCTCTGTCGCAACGCATCATGAGCCGCTATGGAGATACGCCTGAGGGCATGGCTGAATCTGCTATGGAGTTTTTGCGAATATGCCGCGATTTGGATTTCCATGATATTGTCGTATCCATGAAGTCTTCAAACATCCGGGTTATGACAGAGGCTACCCTGTTAACTATTGAAAAGATGCAGCAGGAGGATATGTACTTCCCTGTACACGTGGGAGTGACAGAAGCCGGCGACGGACTCGAGGGACGCATCAAGTCTGCACTCGGCATCGGTGGCGTTTTATTGCACGGCATAGGCGACACCATTCGCGTATCCTTAACAGAAGCGCCTGAGAAAGAACTTCCGTCGGCAAAATGGATTGCCGATACGGCATCACGAAACAAAAGCTTCATTGCCAACTTGAGCATACCTGAACGCAGACCTCATAGCCAAAAGTTTATCCTTAACGGGAAAAGCGCTCCTTTTGTAATCTTATCCGGTAAACGGCCTGAAAAAAAAGGGTTATGTGATGCCGACTTTTATGACGATGAGATTGCTGCCTTGCAACCTGTTTTTATTAATCCACATGAAAAACCAGAAATATCACCTGAAAAGCAAGCAGGACTTTTCGTGATTTCGGGTGATACCCTTGATGAAAGATGGAATCTGGCAGAAGAAACCCGAAGCCAGCATCCTGATGCTCCCCTGATTCTGAAAATACAATCTGCCGAAAGCCTGACGGAACGCTTTGCTGTTGAAATTGCTGTTGAATTAAGCTTGTTCCTTTATTACAACAAAATCGATGGCATATGGCTTGAAAACCGGTCTATTCCAGAAGACGCTGTTGCTGAAGTTGCCTTTGGTATTTTACAGGCTTCCGGGCAGCGCATTTCCAAAACCCGGTTTATCTCCTGCCCATCCTGTGGCAGAACTCAGTTCAACATAGAAAAAACCTTGCAAGATGTAAAACGCAAAACCTCTCATCTAAAAGGGCTCAAAATTGCAGTTATGGGCTGCATCGTAAACGGACCCGGCGAAATGGCCGATGCAGATTACGGATATGTGGGCATGGGCAAAGGAAAAGTAGCTTTATACAAAGGAAAAACTCAAGTTCAGCGAGGCATTCCCGAAGATGAAGCACTTGAGGCTCTAATCAAGCTTATTAAATTGCATGGCGACTGGAAAGAGGCAGGGACAACCTAAACAGAGGCTTGCGACTGTTGCTCTTGTTCCTTGCTGTATTGCATAGCCTGCTCTTCCGGTACGATCAAAGTAACTGCAGAAGGAAGAACCTCGATTGTTACGGGCGTATTCCCCAGGCTTTCTCCATCTATTTCCAGAACCAGATTCTTATTGTCTTTCGCGTTAATTGCAATGCGTTTGCCGCGATGGGTAGACACCTCCGGGAGGTTCACAAAGGAGCCATCAAAAAGTTTTTTTACGGATCTCAGCACCACCATTTTTCCTACATGTCGGATTATGGTCAGATCAAGAAGTCCGTCTACAGGAGAGGCAAAGGGCAACTGCTTCATGCCGTTTCCATTGTAGCGGTTAATACCGGCGCTAAGGCTGAACACATTGGCTTTAATCTCTTTATCGTCTATAGTAATTGTAGCTTGCTGTGAACGCCACCCAAACAAACTCACCAACAAATTATAGATGTAGGAAAGCGGGTTGCTTTGGCCTTTTTCTTTTTGTGCATTGGTTTTTTTTGCTACGAGCCCGTCATACCCTATGCCTGCCATATTAACCATATAGCGCTTTTGGGGCATGGAACCATCGTAATACTCAACGGCAGCAGCATCTTGCTGAAAAGTTTTCCCGGAAGCAATTATGTCAATGGCTTTAGCATATTCACCCGGAATCTGATACATCCTGCACCAGTCGTTCCCCGTTCCCACAGGAATCATAGCTACTGCAATTTCAGAAGGGTCGTATTTTTTCTGCTCAAAAACCCCGTTTATTACTTCGCTAAGGGTACCGTCGCCACCTACTACAATAATTTTTTTATACGCCTTTTCAATATGTTTTTTGGTAAGCTGTATAGCCTGGTATTTACGCTGCGTAAAAACTGAAACAAAAGAAATATTAGCCTCTTCCAGCATTTCTGCGATATCAGACCAATCTTTTTCTCCTTTTCTGCGCCCTGCATTAGGGTTGACTACCACCAGCCAATCACCGTTTACATTCGGATTGATTGCTTTCATTATTCCACCGGCATTTGTTAAAACATCCGGCAAAAATACAAAAAAACCGGAGATTCACCTTTTGGCAAATTCTCCGGCTAACTTTTCAGTAAAAAACAAGCTATCGTTGAAGCACTATTTTTTTTGTAAGTATATTGCTGTCATTGGCCAGCCTAATGATATAAACACCATCGGGCAATACCTTTCCCGCATCACTTACGCCATCCCATGTTAGTGTATGCTCACCACGAATATTCCTGTCTAATAAACCAGCCACCTGTTTTCCGGAAAGATCATACACACGCAGTGTTGTTTGCATTTGTTGTGGCACAAACAGATTGAATCGCACTTCCTGACTGAAGGGGTTTGGTCCTGCTTTGAGGGTGGTTTCCCGGTTCTGAACAAATGATTCCTCTCCGGTATCCAGCCCGACGGTGATTTCTACAACAACCTTAGATGTGTCTTGCTGGCTCATGACAAAAAATTCGCCGTAGTGGTCACCGTTTTCAAGCTCTTCAGTATTAATTATCAGTTGCAATGAATCACTTTGATTTTCATAAAGTGTTCCTGGTTCGTTATCAATTTCTATCCATGAAATCGTATCGGGAACACTGGCTGTATAATTAACCGTTCCACCGCCAGCATTGGAAACTACAAAACTCAAGGTATCGCTTTGACCAGGCATTAGGAGCATTTCCAAAGAATCCTGGCTTACCAGCAATTCGGGTCCTACAGGAATCGTATCCATAGCCATCACCGCATTGTTGATATTAAGGCGCCCCCCACTTACGGTAATGCCTTCCAATGCCGGAAGCGGATCCACATTAAACATCATGTAGTCTTTAATCAAAAGCGCAATAGAGTCGGGTGCTGTTTTATAGGCTTCCATCATAGCGCTGTCTGCCGCAGAAAAGAGAAAAGCAAGCGCTCCCGTTACGTGAGGCGTAGCCATAGACGTTCCGGTTTTGTAGCCATAATTATCGTTGGGCGTAGTAGAATAAATGGAGCTGCCCGGAGCGCCCAGGTCAATGGTGTTCAGGCCGTAACCGGCAAAGGCTTTCTGATCCTGGTCATTGGTGTTGGTCACTGACAGGAGATAAGGACTTTCAAATGCAGTGGGAACATCTCCTACTTCATCAATATCCCAACTGGCATTGGCTGTGGCGGCTGCGCTGAGCACGCCTTGCTGCCCAAGCGAATCATAGATGGCGCCCCATAGCGGATAATCATCCGGATCGCCCTGGTCAACGCCAAAAGAAGCGTTTGTTGCTACCACAAAAGCACCTTCCTCGCCATCGGTTTCATTATAAAGGGTTCGCATATCCAGCACATAGCTGTAACCTTCTACTACTGTACTTTCAAAGCCTGACGATGCTGCTATGGCCATAATTTTGGCATACCAGTTTACGCCGCTAACACCAATTCCGTTGCCACCGCGGGCAGATACCGTGCCGGCAACGTGCGTGCCGTGGCTGTCGCCCGGGATGCTTCCGGTGCTGCTGTAGGCATTCCAGCCATAAATATCATCCACATAGCCGTTTTCATCGTCATCAATGTCATTATCCGGGATTTCAGCTTCATTAACCCACATATTATCAATCAGGTCTTCGTGCTGCGTGGCAACACCGCCATCAACAACAGCTACTACCACCGTATCGCCCAAAGCGGTTACACCACCCGGAGTATGCATCCAGGCTTCAGGAGCGTCAATGTCTGCATCTTCTATTCCGCCAGTCTGACCGGTGTTATGAAGGCCCCACAAATCATCAAAATAGGGATCATCCGGAATCGTGTCTTCGGTTGCTGATCGTAATTCAACCCGGTGGTTAAACTGGGCTTCTGAAACAGCAGGATGTTTTTTAATTTCCTCAAGTAATTGATGCTCATCCCATTCTTTATCAAAAGAAAAAAGATGAATTTTCATTTTACGGGAAAGCTTTTTTACCTGTTGCAGTGATACATGCTGATAGTCTTGCTCAAGAGCCGTAACGCCATCCTGGATGCTATACTGCTTATGGTTTAGTTGAATCATCAATTCCCCCTCTGCATAGGGTTTTTGAGCCTGCGCGGCAAAAACCGTTACAAGAAAGAAAACTGTAAGTATAAAATAACGCATAGTGTTGTTTTTGTTTCTGTTATCGCCACCTTTTCATGTTTGATTTCCAGCAGCTTTTTTACATTTTTATCCTAAAAACAACACATTAACAACATAAAACTTGTAATGTTTTGAGCGTTAGTTTTGTTATCAAATCGTTAACATTTAGGTTTAATAATTTTTAAAGTTCTCAGTTGTACTTATTTCCATGAAAGAAGCGCCGTGCTGTTGTCCGAAGTTCCCTGCTACAATCACCAGCGTATCTTCATCTTCCACATGATGTCCTTTTAAAATTTCACTTACTGAATTTCTTATAAACTCCGTAGAGTTGCTGCAGCGTTCCATAAACCAGGGATTAATTCCGTAGGTCAGCGCAAGCTCCCTCACCAGTCGCTCATCATAACACATGGCAAAGACCGGCACTTTGTTCCTGAACGCCCCGATATTCCGGATTGTTCTGCCGGAGTAAGAGTCAGCGACCAGGGCTGCGGCATTTAGACGTATACTGGCCTTTACGGCAGATTTTGACAAGTACGCGGAAATATCGCTGCTGAGCACTACGGTGGGTGAATCATGGTAGGACTCCTTAGACTTTTCCACTTCCATGGCTATGTTCGCCATCGTTTTTACTGACTCTACCGGGTATTTCCCATAAGCGGTTTCCCCTGAAAGCATCATAGCATCGGTCTGGCTGTAAATGGCGCTGGCTACATCGGCCACCTCTGCGCGCGTAGGTCGCGGGTTCGAAATCATGCTGTGGAGCATCTGTGTAGCTACAATAACAGGCTTGCGTTTCAGAATGCATTTGTTGATGATGTCTTTTTGGATACCCGGAATTTTAGCATAAGGAATTTCAATAGCCAGGTCGCCGCGAGCCACCATAATGCCATAAGCCACCTCCAGGATGTCATCAATATTATCTACCCCTTCCTGGTTTTCTATTTTGGCGATGATTTTTATCGGGCTGTTATGTTCGTCCAGAATCTTCTGAATCTCCAGCACATCCTGCTTATCTCTTACAAAGCTGTGTGCGATAAAGTCAAGGTTGTTTTCTACGGCAAATTGAATGTAATCGCGGTCTTTTTCACTCAAAGAAGGCAGTGAAAAACGTGCACCCGGAACATTCACACTCTTGCGGGCCTTAATGGTTCCGCTGCTGCTTACCCTGCATACCAGGCAATGTTCCTTTCTTTCCTTAACTGTAAGCTCTAAGTCTCCGTCATCAAGCAATATGCTTGCGTTTGGGAAATCCGGGACCTCCTCAGCGAATCCGTCAAAAGAAACCTCAAAAGCTTTTCCTTGCTCCTGAAAAAACCCTTTATCATACACATGGATTTCTTCACCCTCTGAAACATCCATCGGCAGCGTGTTACCGGGCACTGTTCTTATTTCGGGCCCTTTTGTATCTAAAAGCAAAGCAATCCGGTAAGAGGCCTTTCTTACATTTTCCACTACTTTAAGTGTAGCTTCCCGATCCTGATGCGCAGTGTTCAGCCTCACTACATCCATTCCTTCTTCATACATGCTGCGGATGAACGTCGTGTCGCAGTTTAAATCGGATATCGTAGCTACAATTTTGGTGCGTTTTTTATCTTCCCTGTCCATGGTTTTAAAATTTACCACAAATTTACGAAAGGATTGTGTTTGTTACGCGAGCTCAACCGATCAGAAAACCTGCGCCGTTTGAAAAGACCATTAAAAGGGGAATTCATTAACATCATCAGTGATAATTTATAATGTTTTTAAGGTATGGGCTGATTATTAATTGATATCCGGAATAGTCATTTTTTGGGATGCAGCGATTAAAAAACAAATGAAGCATTTCTTCAGCCACTGCAGTGGTATGCGAAAAATCAAGTTCCGCCTTCTCTGATTTTCGAATTCGCGATGCATTTTTCGAAGGTAAAGCTTCTAAGAGCGGTAATTACAAATTACCTGAATGAAATGGGCGCCATTACAAATGACGCCAAACCAGAAAGTGAAGGCCTCTTTATGGAATACAATAAGGAAATTTTAAAAAAAAGTAGAAAATCACTTTTCAGAACCAACGCACATAAAAAAAGCCCGCCGAAAGGCAGGCTTCTAGTTCTCAAAAAGTATGACGTATGTGTTAAATTACTTTAACATTAATAGCATTCAATCCTTTTCTTCCTTCTTTGAGTTCGAATTCTACTTCGTCGCCTTCGCGGACTTCATCTTCTAATCCACTTACATGGACGAAAAATTCTTCTTTGGATTCGTTGTCTATAATAAAACCAAATCCTTTTGCTTCGTTAAAAAACTTTACTGTTCCGTTATTCATTGTACTATTTTAAAATTATAATCGTCGGCAAAGATAATGACATCTTTTTGATTTTTAATGATTTTCTGAAAAAAAATTTATTTCAGCAAACAAAATGGTGCGTAAGCGTGCATCAATTGAGGAGAAAAAAACAAAAGCCCGGGCGAAATACCCGGGCTTTTACAATTCTAAAACTTTATTATTCTATTGAATAATCAGCCGTTTTACTATACGTTTTTTATTTTGAGTCTCTATCATTAGCAAATACACTCCACTTTGCATTTGAGATAAGTCCAATTCATAGTTGCCGTCTTTTAGGTTGAGGCGGTCTGTGTAAACCACTTCTGATAAAGTGTTGGTAACGCGAACCCTTACATCGCCTTCAAAAACATCCGTTTTGCTAATAGTGAAAAGGCCCTCGGAAGGATTCGGGTAAATCCGGATATATTTAGCTAAAGCATGCTCAGAGAGGCCTACGGTATTTTTCACATCCACCACCAGAGGCTCTGAATGGATTCCTTCACCACATTCATTTATTCCTGACACGGTGATTTCAGCTTGTCCTGTAAAGGAATCACTCCATTCTACAGTAGCCTGCATCTCCTCTGCTGTGAGCGTTCCAGCTTCGGCAGGGTGTAATTCCCATTCATAAGCAGCCGCAAAAGCAACTTCCTCTGCGGAATATTCCGACGAAGCATTGAAAACCAGGTCTACCGTATCTACACCTGCCGGCATGGCTGCGCTTTCCGGAAGCGGATTCATCATAATCTGTATGGTATCGTCTATAGCAGCAGCACATCCGTTATTATCCACCACATTTTCAAACACTATCATAGTATCTGAGGTGATGTGTTTTTCGATTGTCATTTCGCTATCTGCTACTTCCATTGTGTCTTCATTCGTAGTAATACTCCATGGTGACGACCCTGTCACTGTGCCCTCAATTTCGAACATACTCTCTTCGCAAGCCTCAAAAGTGCCTGCCGTTATTTCGAGAGCAGGAAGCGGATTTACAACAACCTCGCTTTCCAGCGTAAGTGGCTCGCACGTTCCAAGCGGTTCGAGCGTTAGTGAAAGCATCGCGCTTTCTGCAGCCACATCAGCTTCTCCAGGATGGTAAACCGGATTCTCAGCCTCAGAATCAGTGAATGTTCCGTCACCGGCCGTTTGCCATGCCAGCGCAGCATAGCTCTCCGCTTCCACCCCGGCAAACATCACAGAATCTCCTGCACATATTTCCATATTGGTGATGCCAGTCAGTTGTGGCTGATCGTGGAAGTAGGCGGTCACCTCATCAGCAACATCATCGTCGCCAATACCATGAGCGGTCATGGTAAGCATCACCTCACCGTTCTCTACATCCTCCTCACTTGGTGTATATTCCGGATGCAAGGCAGCCACGCTGTTAAAAGTGCCTGTTCCTGACGTCTCCCATGAAATGGAGTTATAGTGAGTGGCTGTAGCTCCGGTAACCTGCACCGACTGTGCCTCACACCCGTGTATGTCCGGCCCGGCATAGGCCGTAGTAGCCAGCTCCTGCGGCAGCACGATGAAATCTACCCAGGCACGGTCTTCACCACTGGATACATACCCATCTTTGATATATTTCCATGTAAATGTATGCTCTCCGGCAGTAACAGGGTAAGACACTTTTTGCCAGCCAAGCTCTCCGGCCCAGCTTCCCTTCTCTTCGCCATCGATATAAAAGCGCAGATAATCATATCCGCCTTCTGAGGATACTTTCCGGTAAAACGAAATCGTATCATCAAACATCACCTCATAGGAAATTTCCAGCAAAGACTCCTGGTTATCGGATATTTCACCGGAGGCAAGTGCATAATCGCCCTCGAAAACCGGCTCTTCAGTAATGTACCATTCCTCATTGCCGCTGGTTTCCCAGTTAAAGGTTTCTAAACTCCCGCTTTCCCAGTCTTCTATAATCAGACCTACTTTAAGCGTAAAAGCCTTTTCATCAGCATATGGCGCGCTTTCAATCATGTTCTCGAGTGTCACAAAAGATCCTATCGGCGCTCCGGCATCCACAGTAACGTTAAACGCGGCCTTAAGCACTGTATCCGCATCAACAACCTCGATGATATCTTCAGCGCTGTTTAGCGTAAGCGTAGAAGATTCTGTAAACATCTCGGAAACTACTTCCGGTGCAGGACAATGCCCGCTATTTTCAATATCTATGAGGATATCTGCTGTTTCGCCGGGATCGAGGCGGCCATTGTCATTGCCTTCGGTATCGATTACCTGCAGATTGCCAATAGAAAGCACCGGCGCATAAAGCTTCATGGAAAAACTGCTTTCCCAGGATTCAGATCCCTGGGCTATCACATTAAACGATACGGTATGGTTGTCCGGAATACTGTCGTGAACCTGCACTTCAAAGGCATCTTCCATGGTCATCATAGATTCAGCGGGAATCGTTCCGTATTCTTCGGTATCATCGGTGATGGTAATGTAAGGATCATCGCTCTCGATGGTTACAGTAACGTCTTCGGCATCTTCGTTTCCTACATTTTCAACGGTTAGAGAAAGGCTGAGCGCTTCGCCATATTCGGCAATGCTGTTATTATTTCCTTCTTCATCATTGATTTCATAACTGTTTTTGATAACATAGGGTCCATCGGGAGGAATCACCGTTATTTGCTGATGATAGCGGAAATAGTTTTGTTTGGTTACTACCACATCCACCATCGTTCCCGGCATTTGCGGTTCTATCGGGATATCTACAGGCGCTCCGGTACCTTCGGCGGTGCCCAGGATTTCGCCATCTACTGAAAGGGCAATCAAAGCGCCTTCATCGGCCGTAACCGTAAAAAAGTCAGGCCCGCTGAGCAACACCTCGTTATGCGCCACATCCAAATCCTGCGGCTGCTCAGAATACACTGTCATGAAAGCTCCGCCGTGATGATGGAAAAGATGATAGGTAACTTCTTTGTTGTTTGTGTTGTAAGGCCAGCTCGACTGCTCCAGGTAATATTTGCCGGCAGCGTTTCCAAAAGCCGGCTTAATACCGCGGGGCTCCGGAGTAGAGCCATAATCAGGCAGGAAATCGGGCCACATGTTGTCATAAGCGCCCCACACATACGTATCGTTAACAAAGGAATACGAAACCTCTGAAGCAGCAATCAGGCCTAAAGCCCCGGAAAGCTCATCATCTTCGTTTGTGTAGCGGTGGAATTTTTCTGTAAAAGACTCGCCACTGATGTTGTATTTCCCGGTAAGGCAGTTGATCGACATGATAAATGTCAAATCCGTGTTATACAAGTCATCAATATCATCGTTGGTGTAGTCCGGCTCGCCCCAGCCTTCTTCAAAGCCGTGGTCGCGGTGCTGAAGCATAAATGCTCCGCTGTTGATGCCTTCGTTCACGCCATCGCCACTACCTTCCAGTGGAAGCATATAATCCGGTGTATCCTCGATATATCCCGTTCCCGATTCTCCGAAATAGTCTATCACTGTGCCGGTGTTTGTGGCTGAAGACCATGAGCTGGTACTTCCGCTGTAAAGCACGTTTTCGCGGCGTGGCTCTTTGCCCAGGTTGTTTTGCCAGAAGCCGAAAATCGACTCACTGCAAATCTGGAACCAGCGCTCATGCTGCCAGCCTAAAGCTGTTATCGGATTGTTGTAGAAATCAAAACTTGTAGGTGGATTTTTTTCGTAGTTGATCATTTTAGAAACCATCGTCTCCAGTTGCTCTTCGTTGTTGGCTGTGATGCGGGCAAAAACGATGTCAGGCATATGGTTGCCGGTGACGTCAGCATAAATGTTGTCCGAAACGCAGTAGCTGTCATATATCGGCGAAACCACGCTGTTTTCCATGCTTGTTCCGTAATCACCCAGCAAAAGCACGGCTGCCGGCGGCGTATCCCAGTTGTTATATGCATCATCAAAATAGTCTTCCAGCACATCAGGATCGTTGGCGCCGATTTCGCTGAGGGTAACCACTTCGGTATGGATTCCCTGCATGTTGCGGAAGCGCTTGATAGAATCAGCCCACGCCTGAAACGCTTCCCCGTCAGGAGAAACAATAAGGTATTCACAGCCTGTTCCATCACGTAAAGTGTTCTGCTGATGGTAATCAAAGTTTGGGATTACAGTATGATTCAGAACTGCATCCTGCAGCAGCGGATCGAACCAGCGGCTGCGGTATTTATCCCGGCCAAACTCGCCTGTGCCGCCGGTGTACTGAAGCTCAACCTCTATGTCGCGCAACACAACCAGTTCTTTGGTTACAGGATTATACTGAAACGGGGTAATGCCCAGCATCACCACATCTACGCCTCTGATTTTTTCTTTGTGAGAAATGCTTACCGGATTCTGAGGGTAAAATGCATTTTTCTGATATATTTTTTCGTCTTTGCTGTATTGCAGCGGGCCTGGCTCATCATCCTTCGGGATGCGCGGCGCAGGAGCTACAGAGACGTTTTCTATGGTCTCCTTTCGCATGTTGGTAATCACCAGCTCTACATCAGCATGGTTGGGGACAGCAATATAGCGGCCCTTGCCGGGAAGATCTGGAGCGCCCTCATCGTTAGGAAGGAAATGCCCCGGCAAGGCCACTTTTTTCATAGCCTCGCCTTTAATGTCAATGTCTTGTAAGGAAAATTCTTCAACAGAATACTGTAAATCTGTTTGATTGGTACGGGCTTCTTTTAAGGTAAAACCCTGCTCACTCCAGGAATCATCATACTGATATGTTTGTCCGTGAGCCGCCACTGCAAAGAAAAAGACAGCAGCAATCGATAGCGTTGTGAAAAGATTTTTCATATAAAATGTTTTAATAACTTATTCCAGCGGGTGAAGATAGAGTTTTTTTTGTAAAAATTTGTTAAATCCGCCTTTTGATTGAACAGACAGGGCGTAACCCCAAGCGGTTGCATGAGA
>JBNJGK010000089.1:0-11942 GCA_051747665.1 Bacteroidota bacterium
TCTGGAAAGGATTTTGTACTTTTGCCAAAAATCAAGATAAGCTTCATGACAGCGCATTCCGGCAATAAAAATAAGTTAAAGAATCAGGCTGCAGCCACAGCTGAATCTTCCTCAAAAAAGAAGAAACCCCGCTCTAAAGCGAAATCTTCAACGAAGAAGGAAAGATGGCAGCGTTTCCGTGTGGTTACCGGGTTGTTTCTGGCTTTGTTTGCGGTTTTCCTGGTACTGGTTTTCATATCATATTTATATCAGTGGTTTGTATTTGGTAACGACGAAGCCCTGCTGCATTTTTCGTTCAGCGAGGTTTTAGAAAAGGATTTCCGCCACACCAACTGGGGCGGCAGAGTGGGCGCTTTTCTTTCGTACCAGTTTATAAACCAATGGTTTGGGATATCTTCCTTTTTGATTGCCTTTTATTTGTTTGTTTTGGGAATTTATCTGGCTACCAAACACAAGATGCTAAAACTGGGTCGCAGCCTGAGGTATATCATTGCGCTGGTGCTGTGGATTTCGCTTGCTGCGGGATTTGTTTTTCACGAGTCTGAGAGCCTGAGCATTTTAGGTGGTGTTTTTGGATATGAGGGAACAGAGATGCTAATTTCTGTGGCCGGCCGCACCGGGACAGGGTTTTTGCTGCTGTTTATCCTGCTGAGCATCACCACTTTTGCCTTCAACATCCCGCTAAGGTGGATGAACCCTGAAAAATGGAAAGCTCGCCGCGAGGCCAAAAGAAAGCAGCAAAAGGAAAAGGCTGAGCTTAAGAAAAAAGCAGCCGCCGAAGCAACTGATGCAAAAGCTGATGCTCAGGATGATTCTCCGCAATCCCCAAAAAACACCTTCAACACCGAAGAATACGCTGTGGATGATGAGGAAGAAGACACGGCTAAAACAGAGATATCCGAGCACGAGGAAGAAACCAAAACTCCGTCAGAAACGGCTGCAAGGAATACACCGGGAAAAGCCAAAGAAACAAGTCACAACGGCGAGGTTGAGTTTACGATAGAAAACCCGACCACCGACGAGGATGTGGCAACTGAGGAAAAAGAGCCACCCAAAAGGCAGGGTTTAGATACGGAGTATGATCCTACCCTGGATTTGCCGCACTATAAGTTTCCGCCTAAGGATTTGCTCAACGATTACAGCGGCAATACGGACATCCGCGTAGAAAAGCAGGAGCTGGAAGAAAACAAGCAGCAAATTGTAAATACCTTAAAAAATTACAATATAAAAGTTACCAGCATCAAAGCTACGCCGGGTCCTACTATCACGCTCTATGAAATCGTTCCGGCTCCCGGCATCCGCATCTCCAAAATCAAAAACCTGGAAGATGACATTGCTATGAGTCTGGCTGCTCACGGAATCCGTATCATTGCTCCCATCCCCGGAAGGGGAACCATCGGGATAGAAGTCCCCAACAATAACCCGCTAACGGTTTCCATGAAGTCGATTCTGGTATCGAAAAAATTTGTGCATTCCGATTATGATTTACCTATCGGGCTGGGCAAAACCATTTCTAACGAAAGCTTTATTGCCGACCTGGCCAAAATGCCCCACCTGCTGATGGCCGGAGCTACAGGGCAAGGGAAATCTGTAGGCCTGAACGCCATCATTACATCGCTTGTTTATAAAAAACATCCTGCTGTTTTAAAATTTATTCTGGTTGACCCGAAGAAAGTAGAGCTGACGCTATACAACAAAATAGAAAGGCATTACCTGGCAAAACTTCCGGATAACGAAGAAGCCATAGTAACGGATACGCGTGAGGTGGTGCGTACGCTCAACTCGCTGGTAATTGAAATGGAAGACCGGTATAATTTGCTTAAGGATGCGCAGGTAAAAGGCATCAACGAGTATAACAAGAAGTTTATTTCGCGGCGGCTGAACCCTGAAAACGGGCACCGCTACATGCCGTATATTGTAGTGGTTATTGATGAGTTTGCTGATTTGATTATGACCGCCGGAAAAGAGATTGAAGGTCCTATTACGCGGCTGGCGCAACTGGCCCGCGCCATAGGGATACATTTAATCATCGCCACCCAGCGTCCGTCGGTGAATATCATCACCGGCAGCATCAAAGCCAATTTCCCGGCAAGGATTGCTTACCGGGTTATTTCCAAGGTAGACTCGCGCACCATACTGGATACGGGCGGAGCAGACCAGCTTGTAGGTCGCGGCGATATGCTGCTCTCTACCGGCAAGGAACTGGTGCGTTTGCAAGGGGCTTTTATTGATACCGATGAAATTGAAGAGATTACGGAGTATATTGGCTCACAACGCGCTTATTCAGAGGCGTTTAAGCTGCCAGAATATTACGATGAAGAAACGGACACCAGTAAAGACCTGGAAGACCTGGGCCGGGATGAGCTGTTTGATGAGGCTGCCCGGTTGGTTGTGTCTAACCAGCACGGCTCTACATCATTGCTGCAGCGCAAAATGAAGATAGGCTACAACCGCGCCGGCCGCATTATAGACCAACTGGAAGCCGCCGGAATTGTTGGCCCCTTTGAGGGAAGCAAAGCGCGGGAAGTGCTTATCAAGGACGCCGTAGCTTTGGAACAATTATTGGAAGAGTTAAGTAATAACAAAAAAGAATAAAAAGCATGAGAGCAATTACACTGCTATTAATTTTTATGACCTCGTTTGTGATGGCTGCACCATCGCAAAATCAGGAAAAGGCACAAAATATTCTTGATAAAGTAGCGGAGAACACAAAGAAAATGGGAGCGGTAAAAATTATCTTTTCCTATTCCATGGAAAATCCGGAGCAAGGCATTAATGAAAGTTATAAAGGAGAAATCCTTACCAAAGGCGCTAAATACAGGCTGAAAATCAGTGGCCAGGAAATCATCAGCAACGGCGAAACGGTTTGGACCTACATCCCTGATGCTGAAGAAGTGCAGGTAAACGAAGCCGGCGAAGATGCCAATGAGTTTAATCCCTCAGTCATGCTTTCGAACTACCAGGAAAAATACACAACTACCTTTGTTAAAGACACTTCCGTAAACAACCGCGAAATGGCAGTGATTAAGCTAAAGCCACAAAACCCTGAAGAGTTTGAAAAAGCCCATTTGACTATAGATAAAGTAAAAAATGAAATTTACAAACTCACCATCTTTGATGAAACCGGCAACCAGTTTTCTTATGAAGTTGTAGAAATGTTGCCGGACGTTGGTTTACGCGGCGATGAATTTACATTCGATCCTGAAAAGCATCCCAACGTAAGTGTAATCGACATGCGTTAAACGGCTGCGCTAAGGATGCTATTCCTGTGTTTCAGCCTGAAGATCAGGCGCTGAAGACAATTTGAGCAACCTGTAATTGTAGTATCGCAGCGGAAAAGCGCGTATATTCTCAAAGCTTCCTGACTCATGCTTTATGAAATGCATTTCGGTTTGCAACAGATTGGGATGATGATACTTCAGGCACGAGTCAAAATCATTTCCAAACCGATTCAAGGCTGAAAGAAAATAGTATGTTACATCATATCCTGTAAAAGCATATTTTTCTTTAAGCGGCTCGGTAGAAAACCGTTTCCTGAATTGGCGCACAAACCATTTCACTGAATTCCTCCGGTAATCAATATAATCATTATCAAAAAGATGCACATCCAGATTCAACAGATGAGATGTCTGCAGATCAAAATCACGCCAGTCGGGCATTCCAAAAAGCGTTACATCAGGGATGCTGTCATGCATTTCATTTAGATGCCTGACAAATTCAATGGTAAACACCTCTCTTTTGCTCAATCCAACAACAATATTCCGGTTACCCCACTTGGTGGAGTCTAACACCGGATGCAGACTGTCATAAGAATAGTCTACCTCAAAAATCCGGTTTTTACCGCTTAAACCAATGTTGCGATCAGCAAGTCTTTCTCTCAGAAACTCCAGCTCCTCAGCCATCTGGTACCGATTATTTCGTACTAAAAAAATGCTGATAGAATCTGTATAGTAGCGCTGTATGTAGTTTGCCATAGCCCTCAGACTGGCTTCTGGTGGCGACTGTACTTTAAAAACATCTTTTGAGTTTTCAATAATGCTTTCACGGCCCGACAGCGGATTAACCAGTTTTATTTCATGCTGCTGAGCAAAATCCATCACAACCTGAAAAGCATCATTGTAGATAGGTCCGATAATCAAGTCCATCGTTTCCAGCTTCCTGTCTATTGCCTCCTGCGCCTCTTGTCTGCTTTTTCCCACATCATAAACATGGATATTGGCATCCACACCTTGCTTTTCGAGCGTGTCAAGCGCCAGCAATGCACCCTCATAAAACTGGATAAAGTTCATTGAGCGCGAAAAGCGATTTTCCCTTTCCATCGTAGCCGTATCTAACGGCTGATAATTTTCAAGATAAAACGGAATCATCAGCGCAACATTAAAGGTCTTTGTGGGAGAATCTATTTCCTTGCATCGAACTTCCTGCTCTTCTTTCATGATTTCTTCATCCGTCTTTTCAGGATCCGCTTCAACGGTAGTTTCTTCCTCAGCAGGAGATGGAGCGCTAACCGGTATCTTTAGTTGCTGTCCTTTTTGGATACCCCTGTCGGCTCCGGGATTGAGCGCAATGATATCCTCCTGCGGAACATCATATAATTTTGATATGCGGTAGAGGGTTTCCTTTTTCATTACTTCATGTGTAATGTAATTCACCGTTTTTTCCTCTTCCTGCTGCTCGATTTCCTGTTCCCTGATTTCAGCCTTTCTGGGCAATTTGATAACATCACCCCAGTTTACACCTTCTTCTTTAATTCCGGGGTTTAGTTTATAGATGGTATCCAGGTCTACGTTTTGCCTCTTTGAGATTCCGGGTAAACGCTCCAGAAAACCCACTTTATAGTGTCGAACCGTCTTGACGCTGTCTTGCTCTTGGGTGTCAGCTTGAATATAATCGGTTTCGCTAACTGGCTTCGTTTCTGTTTCCACAACATCGGCAGCTTCGTGCGGAATACGAATTTTTGCACCGGCTTTCAGGCCTTCTTCCTTTACTTCAGGATTCATAGCTAAAAGCTCCGACTGAGAAACCCCGAAATTTTTAGTAATGCGAAAGATAGTCTCTTTAGGTTTTACCGTATACCAGCTAAAGGGTTCTCCCTTGAAAACCTGCTCTTTTTCTTCATCAGGTTGCTTTTTATCTTCTTCAGCCTGCTCTGCCAGATAAACAGGTATTATCAGGGTTTGCCCTTCCTTTATCTCTTTTTCAAGGCCGGGATTCACTTTCCGGATGTCATCCATAGAAACATTATACTGCCTGGCCAGGCTGTAAAGGGTTTCTTTCATTTTAACCTGATGATATTCAAACCTTTCCTTCTGCTGATTTTCAAGTTCTATTTCCCGCTCAGCTTCCTCTGCTTGTGCTTCTTTATCTACATCTTCGCTCACAGACAATTCCGCTCCGGACTTCATCAAATCCTTTCTTACGCTTTGATCCGTTAAGGTATCGGTGTCTTCGTCAAGAAAGGGGATTCTCAAAATCTGGTTCGCTTTGATTTCGCTTTCCTCATCGAGCCCTGGGGTCATCTCTATAATTTGCCGTGGAGTTACATCATAAACCTTAGCAATAGCTTCCAGCTTTTCTCCGGGCTGAACAAGATGAATATAAACTACTTCACCTTTGATTTCCTCTACAACCGAAGACTTTTTTGGCTCCTGAGAAAAAGCCGCTTCAGGCGCTAACCCAATAATCAAAACTAAAATTAACAATATCGCAGGATTCTTGCTCAGCATAATTCCTTTATTTTGTTCTTATAAAACAACATTCTATTCTAAAAATGAGTTCGGTCTAAAAAGCGCTTATTATTTTAATAAATTATACAATGCACGGTTTATCCGGATGTTATAAAATATTGCAATTTATACCTATGTGATTGATTCATTCCCTGTTAACTTACTAACCTACAAACTTACGAACTTATTAAACTGGACTCAAAAATGCCTTTATTCTTTCTCTGATTAACTCATCACTCCCATTCAATGGTTGCCGGTGGCTTTGAGCTGATGTCATACACCACTCTGTTAACACCTTTCACTCTGTTAATCACTTTATTGGAAATTCTTGCCAAAAACTCATAAGGAAGATGAGACCAGTCTGCCGTCATGCCATCCGTAGATTCTACAGCCCTCAAGGCTACAACGTTCTCATAAGTCCGTTCATCGCCCATCACGCCCACCGCATTTACCGGCAGCAGAACAGCTCCGGCCTGCCATACTTTATCATACAGCTTTTCTTCCCTGAGTCCGTCAATAAAAAAGCGGTCTACCTGCTGCAAAACAGCAACACGTTCAGGCGTTACCTCGCCAAGTATCCGTATAGCCAGCCCCGGACCCGGAAAAGGATGCCGGCTCATAAGCGCTTCATCCATCTGCATCGATCTTCCTACACGCCTTACTTCATCCTTAAACAGGCTTTTCAGTGGCTCAATCACCTTAAGGTGCATCTTTTCAGGAAGGCCACCCACATTATGATGTGATTTAATCATGGCTGAAGGGCCTTTTACCGAAACCGATTCGATTACATCCGGGTAGATGGTTCCCTGCGCAAGCCAGGTTACATTTTTGATAGCGCGGGCTTCGCGGTCAAATACCTCTATAAACGTTTTGCCTATCGCCTTGCGTTTGTCTTCAGGCTCGCTTTTGCCTTTCAGCGCACTGTAAAAATGGTCTTTTGCATCCACACCTTTTACATTCAGGCCCATATGTTTATATGAGTCCAACACCTCTTCAAACTCATTTTTTCTGAGCAATCCGTTATCCACAAAAATGCAATGAAGCTGCGTGCCGATGGCCTGGTGCAAAAGCATAGCCGCCACGGAAGAGTCTACGCCCCCCGAAAGTCCTAAAACAACTTTGTCTTGTCCGATTTCCCTTTGCAGGGATGCGACTGTTTCATTGACAAAGGACTCAGGCGTCCATGACTGTCCGGCGCCGCATATTTCCACCACAAAATTTTGCAGAAGGGTCTTTCCTTCAACGGTATGATACACCTCCGGATGAAATTGTATGCCATAGGTTTTTTCATCCGCGATTTTAAACCCGGCTACGTTTACATCTTCCGTACTGGTAATGATTTCAAAGTTTCCGGGAAGAGAGAGGATTGTATCGCCATGCGACATCCACACCTGACTGCCATACGTCATTCCTTTCATAAGTTCACTTTCGTGATTGATGAATGAAAGGTTGGCCCGACCGTATTCCCGAATTTCTGAAGGCAACACTTCTCCCCCTTCATGGTTGGCAAGGTATTGTGCACCATAACATACTGCCAGCACGGGAACGCTTCCTCTTATCTGCCGCAAATCGGGTATGGGAGCATCTTTATCTTTTACAGAATGAGGACTTCCGGATAAAATCACCCCTATAACATCTTTGGTAATTTCAGGGACCTGGTTATAAGGATAGATATCACAATAAACATTCAACTCCCTGACTCTCCGGGCAATAAGCTGCGTATACTGAGAGCCGAAATCAAGAATCAGTATTTTCTCTTCCATTGGGCAAATATACGACTTCGTATTTAGTTCGCCGCGGCGTGTGAATAAAAAAAACAGTCGCTGACTGGTCTTGCGACGCAGTCAGGTTATTCTAAATATTGAGTAAAGATTACCTCCCTCCCGGAGGACAATGCTCTTTCAAAAAGTTGGTGTATAAGGTTGACAAATGCTTGAAAGTGCCCTCGCCTTCTCTAAAGCTATGCGATCTGTTGGGATAAGGCATAAAATCAATCTGCTTGTTATGCTTAATCAGCTCATTCAGCAGCAGCTCGGCATTCTGATAATGCACATTGTCATCGCCCGTTCCGTGGATATACAACAGGTTTCCTTCAAGATTCTCCGCATGAGTGATGGGCGATCCCTTGATAAAATCTTCCATATTTTCCTGTGGCAGACCCATGTAGCGCTCCTGATAAATATTGTCGTAGGTCAGTTGGCTGGCAACTGCCGCGAGCGAAATGCCCGTCTTGTAAATCTCCGGATACCGGAACATCAGGTTCAGTGTAGCCGATCCGCCGCCGCTGTGACCCCAGACGGCAATTCGCTCCGCATCTACAAAATCCCATTTCATGATTTCCCTGGCAGCCATAGCCTGATCATTTATATTTATTACTCCGATTTTCCGGTAAATGGACTTTCTCCATTCACGGCCTTTCGGAGCAGGCGTGCCTCGATTATCCACCGAAATATAGATATAGCCATCATCGGCCATATTTCCCTGATAATGCCAGTTTCTGCCGGCATGATAAGTGTCGTTTACAGTAGTTGATGCGGGTTCAGAATACACATAAAACACCACCGGATATTTTTTCGTGGAATCAAAATCGGTAGGCTTCACCATCCATCCGTCCATCTCTATACCGTCAGCCGTAGTAACCGTAAAAAACTCGGTATTGGTTTCCTTCTCCAGTTCATCTATTCTATTCAAAATGCTTTCTTCTTTTTTTAAAGCTTTATGATTGGAAACGGTAATAAACTCACTGGCCCTTGGCGTGTAGTGATTGGTAAACGTATGCAGCGCATAGTTACCATTCGGTGAGAAGAAGTAATCGTGCGTTCCTTTCAGGCTTTCAGGACTCAGCAGCTTATTCTTCCCCTTTCCGTTCAGTTTGCTTTTATACAAATACTGCTGCGTAGCATTGTCTGGAGAGGCTAAATAATAAACCTCCTCCTTTTCATTATTCACGTGCTTTAAATCCATCACATCAAAATCACCTTTTGTCACCAGCACCTCCGGCTCTCCTTCCAGCGAAACGCGATATAAATGCCGCCAGCCGTCTTTTTCCGAGGCCCAAAGGATGCTGTTGCTCTTCTCCAGGAAAATAAAATCGTTGGTGTAATCAATGGCATAGCGGTTGCCGATTTGAAAAAGGTCTACCCAGGCTTCGTCCGACTCTTCGTAAATCACCTCTGCGCTTCCCTCATCAGCAACGTAAAGCTTGCTGTGGTTTTGCTTGCGGTTTAGTTGCTGAATCAGCAGCTTGTTGGTTTCCGGAATAAACTCCATCCGGACAATATAGTTTTGATTGGCCTTGCCGGGAATATCTATCCAGGAGGTTGCGGTATCCGAAAGACCCACAACGCCAACACGGCATGCTGATGGCGTTTCGCCCACCTTGGGATATTCTACAGGAACTATTTGCGAATAGATGGAATCCGTATTGTTGATCATGTAAAAATTCCTGATATCGCTCGCATCAATCTGCCAGTAAGCAATCGATTTGCTGTCAGGGCTCCACCGGAATCCATCGCGGCAAGCAAACTCTTCCTCATAGGCCCAGTCAAAAGTTCCGTTTATTAAAGACTCGGTGCCATTGGTGGTCAAAGGCGTAATCTCTCCGCTGGCGTAGTCTTCGCTGTAGATATTATTTTCCGAAACATAGGCTATCTTTTTCCCGTCGGGAGAAAATTTTGCAAACATCAGCGACGACTCCGGCAGGGTTTTCCCAAGCTGCCTGAGCTCGCCGGTTTCAAAATTAAAAACCCAGTAGTCGCCTTTGGTATTCAGCCTCCATACTTTCTGCGTATTGGTAAACAAAAGCACCTTTTGCTGGTCTTCCGAAAAGGAAAAGTGAGCAATTCTTAAGGGTTCAGATGCACCTTCAGGAGTAAGCTGCTCCTTCGAAATCACTACTTCCTTTTCCTTGTCGGGAAGCGCATAAGTAAGCAGTTCATTTTTTTCTAAGCGGTAATACGAATTCCCGTCGTTTGTCCAGTTAATCTGAGCCTCAACACCCAGAGCAAGTACAGAAAAACAAAACACTGCGAAAATCCGAAAAGCGGAACGGATAAAAAAGGATTTTTCTAAAGCTTTCATTGGTTGATATTGTTTATTGATTTATTGATTTGGATTCAAAGATAGGGTTTTTGGTTATTTACAGGTATAGCTACTTTTAAGGATATTGTATTTTGAGTGAAAAAATATGAGAATAAGACCTTTTCCTCCATATAAAAAATGACTATTCAATAATAACTGTCCAACCAAGGTAAGTTATATGCCAGGGCTTTTGATTTTCTTCATTTCTTCTATCGAATCAGTCCAGAATCTGGCCCCTTTCCTTTTTAATTCAATTGGCGTCTGATTCAGAAGGCCATTTTCGTACACCACATTCATGTATTCAAAGTTTTCATACTTGTACTTATAATGGATATTGAAACCATCAACTAAATAATTAATTCTACCAATAGCACTTTTGTTGTTATTCGTCTTATAGAAACATAAGTCAGTTGGTTTCCAAATGGTTTCTATTTCCTGATTATGATTAATAACATTGTCATTTATAAGTTGCTCAGTCAGTCTTTTGAAAAACAAATTATTGATGTCTTTCAAGTCTTTCTTTAAGATTGCTGGAATAATAACAGAATAATGAGTGAGGCTATTTACAAAAGCCAGACATTTCTTTCTTTCAATATAAAAGAGATGGGCATTCCAATCATTTATTGTTAGTGCATTTGAATCAGCCGGAAGATTTGTTTCTACCTTCCCAATAAATTCTTTCAGTTTATTTGTGCAGTAAATCCTAGTCATATCAAATCATTTCATTTTAGTTTTTATTCATAATGGTAGCTAGAGAAAATCTGGATGCACTGTGCAGAAGTGGCAATGGCGAATCATCTCTACAATCCTGAAGGGCTTGATCCGCCGGATTTCATCTATAACATCAAAGAACGCAAAACCTCAAACCTATAGAGTCAGGTTTGAGGTTTTTCTGTTTTTAAGCATCCGGTTACCCCATAAATCCGATAATAACCGGGAGATGCTTATCTCGTAAGCTTATCAGAACGGAGAGCATTCCAGAGGCTGCTTAATGATACCTCCTGAGGATTTTCCTCCATAGCCTCCACTGCCAAAAGAGCTTCCCTTAAAGTTTTCTGCTTTTCCAAACATCATCACATCGGTCATCTGGAAGATAAGGGTAAGCTCATGGGTTGGCCCGCTTATAGACACAAGATCATTCAAGTCCCAGTCATAAGAATACATCACTTTCATGATAGCATTGTCTGCCATTTCATAATTAACACCTAACATAAACGCCACAGCATCCGATCTGAAATCGCCATAGGTTTCTCCTCTGTACCAGGCGCCAAGATAAAGATTCGAACGCATCACATTGATTCCTACGGCATAATTGGTTCTGGCCTGCCAGGATTCAAACAAAAAGCCAAAATCATACTTTGTAAGACCGGAAAAACCTTCTCCGTTGCGCGAACCCATTTCGTCTATCCACATCAGGTTGCCATGTGCCACATACTTTCTGGGAACTTTGGATTCCAGTCCCAAATATGAATCATCCGGCTCAAGCGTATGGTGAACGGCTAAACCAACCGTACCCACAATCTTATCAGCCGAATAGGTATCCGGGAAAAACCGGATAATATTACCCAAAACAATATCAGGATAACGAACGGTTCCCAAACCTGATTCGGGCGGCGTAAAAGCAGTAGGATAAATAGCGCCATAGCGATCGTCAAACTCATCGCTAAATACTAAATTATCCCAGTTCACTCTTTGCTCTACAAAACTTCCCATTACACCTAAATGTGTGACGATATTGTCTTGCAACTGAATCCTTACTGAAGTTCCCAAACCCATAACCGTTTTTTCAAGAAACCCCTGTCCTTCCTGTTTCCGGTTAAACATAACCGCCAAACCACCCGAGCCCGGGATGTTTCTTTCAGCTATATCCATATTAAAATTTAGGGTTTTGAAATCTCCAGGCAAATTAGACCATTGGTCTCTGTACTGAAGCCTTAACTTCATACCCAAATCAGCGCCTATCAAACCCGGATTGTAATACACCGGGTTATTATAGTACTGCGAAAAAACGGTTTCCTGTGCTGAGGCTGGAAAAATAAACAGCATACTCAACATCAAACCTAACAACCACTTCATTATCCTGAACCTATTCATAACTTAAATATTTTCTCAAATTTATCTAATCAACGTCACCGT
>JBNJGK010000090.1:0-11859 GCA_051747665.1 Bacteroidota bacterium
CGAATCGCAATCTACAACATTATTGTCGTCTCCATTATCACCTCCGTTATTGTTGCCATTGCCCGGTTCAACCGTCTGAGACGGTTCATGGGTGCATGACCATAAAAACATTATGGCAATCAGCGGTTGGAAAAAAATCTTTTTCATAAATCAGTATTTCTTAGATAAGTAATATTTTTTCAGAATCTTATGACTCGTTGCCGTTTTCAAGCTATTGGACAATTATCTTCTTCGTAAAGCTCTTATCAGAACCATCTGCCATAAAAAAAGTACACACCGCTATGGAAAGATGAAATGTCTATAGTGGTATTCTTACCGGTAATTCTACCTTTTTCATTGCCTTCCCCCTGATACCAAAGATATAAAAACCTGAAAATAAAACCATTTTAGTGCTAATCCGACTTACAGGTTTTAATACCAAAGGGAAGATATAACGGGCACCAACTGAATAATGCCGTTGCGATGGGAACTATTCCGATCAGCCCTAACCAGCTTGAATAAAAATAACCTGCTGCGCCTATAGCCAGTCCTAATACAATGCGAATGACTTTGTCTGTTTTACCTACATTACATTTCATAATAGTTTATTTTAGATGAATGAATTATAGGTGCAAATATATATCCGATGTGGGGCTGATCTTTGTGACAGTCGTCACAGATAAGAATTTATTTTTATAATTCCCCTTTCGAGATGGATGAGGTTTTTCTTTTCAAGCTGTTTCAATAACCTTGAAACTACTTCTCTGGCTGTTCCCAGCTCATGAGCAAGCTGTTGATGAGTAATCTTGATTTCATTACCCTGTCTTTGTTGGTAGGTTTTTAATTTTTCATAAAGCCGGAAATCAATTTGCTTAAAAGCGATGTTATCCACTAATGAAAGGAGTTCATCAAGGCGTGAATAGTAAAGCTTCATAACAAAAGCACGCCAGGATTTGTATTCGTCCATCCAATCCGCAACCTCTTTGGCGGAAATGGTTATGATTTTGGTTTCTGTTTCTGTAATCGCTTCTGCATTACTGGGTTTGTTATTAATACATGAAGTAATAGAAAGGATGCAGCTTTCACCTGGGTTAATATGATAAAGGATGATTTCTCTGCCTGATTCATCAATTTTACGCACTTTTATCCGGCCTTCCAGAACTACTGGCACCTCCCTGATGTAAGCCTGCTCTTCTAAAATAACTGTATCTGGAGAAATATCCTTGAAAGGTTTGCTTTCTATTAGCCCAACTAAATTCTGCTCTAAAAAAAGGTGGTTTAATTGTGCATACATAGCTGTTTGACTTTTACTGATCAAATTCGAAAAAACATAATGGCATAAGCCACAATTGCAAAGCAAACTGTAAAATAAGTAGTTTTAGTGCTTACAAGCAAATCTTTAACTAAAAAATCAGCCTTATGTAATTAAGAGCTTGTCTAAAAACCAGATGCTGACAGGTCTGTCGACGCTGTCAGGTCAAATTAGAATGCTGATTGGCAACCTTTCAGCGTGCGCAGCTCCTGAAAGCGATTCAATCACAATTGGTTTTTTGGACGGACTCTCATTATTCTTATGCTTGTTTTAAGATACGGTAATGTATGTAGTCTGGATTACTGAGAATGCTTTTTTTCTCTCCCACATTATAGTGATAGCTATAATATCTCAAATACAACTACTCTTGATCAGTCATCAAAACCTAACTGAGACTTGCTTAGTTCAGTTTTGGCAGCCTGACTCAGCGTTTTCATCAGATGTTTAAAAATCTTTAAGGCTGAAAACGCTTTCATTTCACCTCATCAAAAAGCGTTTAAAAAAACCCCTATTAATTGGGATTAACCTGCTTTACTCAAGCGCCTATTTTTGTTTTCGGAAATTAAATAATGTTTTACCGAATAATTAAATCTTTATGAAAAGAATTATATTTCTAATCAGCACCGTAGTACTATTATCATACTCATTAATGGCTCAGGAGACCGCCAATGACGATACGGAAAGCGGCTTAACTGATGCTTATATGAATACAGCCGAAAGAATGCTGGCTACTGAAGGCAAATTAAAAATCGGCGGATATGGTGGCGTACACTATAATCAACCACTTTCCAGTGAATTCAGGCAAAATGGCAAGCTGGATGTGCATCGATTCATTATGATGCTTGGCTATCAGTTTAACAGCCGCACACAATTCATCGCCGAAGTTGAATATGAGCATGTTGATGAAGTTTATATTGAGCAAGCCTTTTTGCAGTATAAAATCAACAATTCCATGCAATTCCGCGCCGGCCTGCTGCTTACACCAATGGGAATCGTCAATGAATATCATGAACCCACAACATTTAATGGGGTGGAACGGCCTGCCCTGGACAGCTATGTAGCGCCAACCACATGGAGAGAAATCGGAGCAGGTTTCATGGGATATGTACTGCCGGCTTCATTAAAGTACCAGATATATGTAACCAACGGATTTAAAAGTTACGATGGCAGCCCCACTATTGGTGGCAGTAAAGCATTAAGAGGTGGGCGTCAGAAAGGAGCTTCCTCTTTCATCTCAGCTCCAAATTACACTGGTAAAGTAGAATATTTTGGTGTCAGAGGATTGAACCTTGGTTTGTCAGGATACTTCGGAGAAACGCAAAGCACGCTCTATGACGGCGTATCCAACGATGATGCCTCTGCTCTGGCTATGGCCGACTCTTCCGTCGTAAACCTTGGCATGATAGGCCTTGATGCAAGGTATTCCGTCAATGGCATTCAACTGCGCGGACAGTATTATTATGGAGATATAAGCAACGCCGATCAGTATAATGAATTCACCGGCAAAGACCTTGGCAGCGCTATAAGCGGTTATTACCTCGAAGCAGCTTATAATGTGTTTAAATCAGTGGAGACAATTCAATCAGAACTTATTCCTTTTATACGCTATGAATTCATAGATACGCACCATAAAGTTGCTGGCGGCATATCCAAAAATGATTCCTATCAAAAGGATATTATCGTAACCGGATTAGGTTGGAAAATCACACCAGGCTCTGTGTTAAAAGCTGACTTGCAATTTACCAAATCCGGTGATTCCGATGAATATAATACAATGTTTAATGCGGGCTTTGGAGTCATGTTTTAATTTATCTTTATGAGAAAGACATTTATTAAAAAGCTTTCGGTTTTGATATTAGCTGTTTTGCCCCTGGTAATTATTCAGGGGCAAAATGCTATTGATTATGAGCATAGGAGGTTTGAAAAAGCCATAAGAAAAACGCTCGACACGAAAGATTTCCGGATATATCAGCCTGAATATTTCAAACCCCCGGACAGTAGTGGTAAATCATCCGGAAAGTATTTTAAAGCTATTGCAACCAGCGACTCTTCCAGGTTTGTTTACGCTTACCTGGGCCGCGTAAACACGTGCCGAACAGGAGGATGCACTTCCGGAAATGAAAGCAAGGATATGGAAGCAGAGTATTTTGATTACTTTATTCTATTTTCTGAAGGTTATGAGGTTATCCTTGTTGAAGTGTTCAATTATCAGGCTACCTATGGGTTTGAAATTACTTCCAGGGGTTGGTTAAAACAGTTTACGGGCTTTTCAGGAGAAACCGAACTTAAACCCGGAAATGAAATTGATGCCATCTCAGGTGCAACAAAATCAGTAGAATCGATAACCAAAGATGTGATGTTCAGAACAGAAAAAATCCGGAATCTGACAAAAAATTAAACCAGACAGATAGGTTAATCACATTGTTCAGGTTAGGATTTTATTGAATGAAATTATATTTGCCTACTTTTGTATCAATGAGTTTTAACTTATTGTTACATCTTAAATGATAAGCAGCGTATAGCGATCAGCATTGGTATGGCTGCTTACTTAAAAAATGCGAAGTGGCTGTTTCTTCAAACATGCAGCAAATGGGTTTTTACAAAAAAATCAACAGCTCTTGGCATAATAAAACAAAGGATCAAAAGTTAATGTTAGTAAGAATTAAATACTTGCAAAAACATGGGCAAAAAATTACTTTCCCTGGCAATATTATCCGTTATTTATATAACCGGTACCGCACAGGAGCTTGACATAGACCAGTTCTACGATCATCTTCCTTATAATAAAATAACCAACCTTACGCCGGCAGAAGATAAGCTATATGCCGCCACGCCGCACGGAATGTTTATCTATAATCACGAGGATAACAGCATTGAGCGTTTTTCAAAAGTAGAAGGGTTAAGTGATGTTGAGGTGAGTTGGATATCCTACAGTACCGATCATAAAACGCTCGTTGTTGCTTACAAGAATGCCAATATTGATCTGGTAAAAGAAGGGCAGGTAATCAATATCTCAGACATCAGGCGCGCGAATATTTTAGGAAACAAAACCATCAACCGCATTTTTATCAAAGGCAAATTTGCCTATCTCTCATGTGGCTTTGGCATTGTAGTAGTTGACATAGAACGGGAAGAGATTCATGACACTTACAGGATAGGCCCTGATGGCAGTTATTTAAATGTATATGACTTTGCCTATCACGAAGCAGACAACCATTTTTATGCTGCCACGGAACTGGGCGTTTTCAGCGCAGATGCTGACAGCCCAAACCTGGCACATTACATACACTGGGAACAGGATGAAAACCTGCCTTTAGACGACGAAAAAATCAATGCGCTCATTTCGCATGGCGATTATATCTTGGCAAACAAAAGTGTAACCCAGTACGGTCGAGATACCATTTACTACAAAGCCGCACAGGAAGGCACCTGGAGCATGCTGGAAAGCGATAACAACACCACGGTTAGCAGCTTTCGTACATTTGGAGATTACCTGTATGTGAATCATGCCTTTGCGATGTCCATCTTTGATAAAGACCTCAATTTTGAAAGTAAGATATACACTTACGGTGAAAATGAAGGTCCTGCCCCAAATGATGTGTGGCTGGACAGCGATAGCGTGTTTTGGGTAGCTGATAACAGAAAAGGTTTGGTCAAAACACTGGGAAACATGGATAGTTTTTTCATCCAGCCCTCCGGCCCTGAGCATGTTACAAGTTTTGACATGGCTACTCGCGATGGCGAAGTATGGGTTGCCTCAGGAGGTTTTCAGAGCGACTGGAGCGGGAGCTTTCTGCGCGACGGCCTGTCGCATTATGCTGATGAAGAATGGTATACGTATGATGATGATATTATAGATGCATTAGACAGCATCCCCGACATTGTATCTGTTGCCATCGACCCCGGCACTGAAAACCGGGTTTATGCCGGAAGCTGGAACAAAGGCCTGATAGAACTTACTAATGGAGAACTCACACAGATCTACAATAAATCCAACAGCTCTTTACAGGGAAATGTAGCCGCACCTAAAATGATTCAGATAAGTGGGTTGGCTTTTGACAGCAATCAAAACCTGTGGGTTGTGAATAATGGCGCCGATGAGGTTTTGTCTATGAAAAACCCCAACGGGGAATGGATGAGTTATGGACTAGGCTCAGCCAGCAGTGGTGAGCAATATAAAAACATCATTATTGATGATTATGATCAGAAATGGATTGTGATGCGAGACCACCGCATATTGGTGTTTAACCATAATGAAACACTAGAAGACCAAACTGATGATTTTGCTAAAGTGCTGACTTCATCCGCAGGAAACGGAGCTATTCCCGGTGAAAACGCTGTCCACTCGATAGCTAAAGACCTCAACGGCAACGTGTGGATTGGTACCGACGAAGGTGTTGGTGTAGTTTATAACCCGGAAGATGTGTTTACAGGCAACAATTTCGACGCCGTTAAACCTAAAGTAGAAATAGACGGATACGTGGAGTATTTGCTCAGTTCTGAGGCCGTTACTGCCATTGCAGTAGATGGAGCAAACCGGAAATGGTTTGGAACCGAAAGAGGAGGGCTCTTTTTGATGTCTGCCGACGGAACGGACCAAATCAAACACTTCACCGAAACCAACAGCCCAATCTTTTCTAATCATATTACTTCCCTCGCTATCAGCGAAACCGGTATGGTTTTCATTGGTACGCCCAATGGCATTATCTCATACAAAGGCAGCGCTACCCCCGGAAGGGAAAATAATAAAGACATTTTTATTTATCCTAACCCGGTAACCAGCCAGTACAGCGGCCCCATAGCCATCAGGAATCTGGTGCAGGATGCCAATGTTAAAATCACAGACATCAACGGAAACATGGTATATGAAACCTTTGCCGAAGGAGGAAATGCACAGTGGAACGGCAGAAACTTTGACGGACAAAAGGTACAAACCGGGTATTATATGGTTTTTGTATCGAACGACGATGGCACAGAAACAATTGTGTCTAAAATTTTGATGATTAGATAAGCATGCTTCATTCTACCAGGGGCATTTTTCTGCACAAGCTCGACTATTCTGAAAGCAGTTTGATTGTGAAAATCTATACTGAAAAATTCGGGTTGCAATCATACCTGTTAAAAGGCGCAAAGAGAAAAAAGAAACAAAACAGCATAAATATTCTGCAACATTTAGCCTTGCTGGATATGGAGGTTTATCACAGGCCCAAATCCAACCTTCAGAAAATAAAAGAGTATAAACTTCATAAGCCTTTCTACTCTATTCCTTACCGCATTCAAAAAAGCACGGTTGCTTTGTTTATCAACGAACTGATCATGAAAACCCTCGGAGGAGAAGAAGCTGCTCCGGAGCTTTTCCGGTTTTTTTACGATAAGGTTGATTTACTCGATCGAACCGAGGGCAGTGTTGCTGACTTTCATCTGAACTTTATGGCTGAATATTCGCGCTTGCTTGGCTTTTTTCCTCTTGGAAATTACAGTGATGCTACGCCCTACTTTGATATGGCTGAAGGTGTTTTCGCAGGCCAGATTCCCGGACATCCTCATTACCTGGAAAAAAACGATTCAAAAGCCTTCTCAGAACTCATAAACCATGTTAATAGCAACTCTCATCAGGCGCTGCTATCTAAAAACCACAGAGACAGGCTACTTCTAAAAATGATTGAGTATTACCGCCTTCATAATTCAGACATGGACGAAATGAAAACTTTACCGGTATTGCGGAATTTGTTTATCTGACATACTGAATTAATTTTTCAAGGCTTTACAAAGCTAATGAATGAAAAACAGGGTTTCATCAGCTAGCATATGAGAATGCTATTATAAACTGAGCCTGATCTAAATAGCGCTCATCATCTTAATGAATTGTATAATACATTGTTTATATGAATGTTATAAAATATTGCATTATATATTTTGGTGCTAGAAATTCAAATTATTAACGTAAGAACTTATTAACCTGGAGTTATAAACTCTTAAACTTTACCTTTCTCAGGGGCACCTCATGACCATCCTTTTTACAGTGCGGGCAATTTCCATGGTCTTCGGTATGCTCCAGGCCACATCGCTGACATTGGTACCTTGTAATGGTTACCAGTCTCCCTTTCCCGCTGAAAAATATGGCTAACAAACCTGCCAAAGGGGTTAGAAAAAAAGAAATAAGTAAAACGTAAACAGATTTTATTTGATACTTTTTGGATATCTGAAACAAGATAAACGTAAATATCAGGTACAATAAAACCGCTGTAATGATAATTCCTGCTGTCAAACTTTAAAATATTGTCCCCGGCTCCAATTCCTGTTGCAAAAATATACAAAAAAAAGGAATGTAGTTATATCTTACATTCCTTTTTTTCTTATTCTCCTGTAAAAAAGCAAATTAGTCACACTCTAAAACCTCTTCCATCTGATATTTTGCGGCCTCGCCATTGGGCCCGCCTAATGCATTTGAATATGCTGAGCAGGCATCTGACACTTTATCCTGACCTTTGTAAGCATTGCCCAACTCAAAGTAAAGGTTAGCCATCAAGTCCTCATCAGGTGAGGTGTTCAGTCCGCTGCTTGCTGCTTCCTGGGCATCTTCAAATTGCTTATTGGCATTGTAAACCAGTGCAGCCACATAATAACCCTGCGCATCGGGTTCGCCATATTCCATGTACGATTTCATATGGTTTAGCGCATCGCTGTTACGTTCTCCGTCAACGGCAGTTTTGGCTTTTTTCAGATAAAATGTCTGAATGATGTTATTGGCGCTATTTTGAGATTCTCCGCCTTTATCCAGCTCGTTGATCTTATCTGCCATCTCAATCATCTTGTCGTCATCCCCATTATCGCGATACACAAGCAATTTTCCCAGATAAGCTTTAGCATAATCATCTTTAAAATCAATGGCCTGATCAAAATAATTCAAAGCCTGATCAAATTCTTTCTTTTTCCGGTAAGAATTTGCAATAGAATTGTAAAGCGCCGGTACATTTCTGCCGGCCTTTTCTGCCAGGCTTTGATTATCATATTTCTCAGCCATTTCTGAAGCAATCTTAAATTTATCCGCCGCATCAACATAATCTTTAGCCTTATATGCTTCTGCTGCTGCTTTAAAATACATGACCGGTATTTGCTTTTGTGCCGTTGATTTAATATCAAAAGCATCAGGCCCAACCATATCAGCAATGTCAAGCGCTTGTTCAAATGCTACGGCTGCATCTTCAAATTTTTCAGCCTTTTTTAATTCAATGGCCTTATTCAATGCCTCCCCGGCTTCATCAACTGATTGGGCAAAGGTAAACATAGTAATACCGGCAGTTAAAGCCATTGTGAGTAGTACTTTTTGGAATGATAGTTTCATGATTTAATCTTTTTGTTTTTTTAACATGCTTTACTGGAATGACCGCAAAAATAAAAAAAAATTGTAGCGGTGCAACTCCAGGTCAATTATAACAAATACTTTGCCAGAATGTTATCAGCACAAAATTTAATATTTTTTATGATCTTGATTGATACCACTGCTTTACCTCTTCGAGCTGCAAGGCCGGCAGCGATAATTTATTTTTTTTCCGGTATCCGTTCAGGGCCTGGTGAACTTGCGTAGGCTTAGCCTCTTTAAAAGCATCCGGACTTTTAAATCCTGCGGCCATCATGTGTTCTGCCCATTCAGCGGGAACGCCGGCTTCTTCAAAGTCTTTCGCCGTGATTTGCTTTTCCGGCTGCTTTGGACGCATCTGAGGGAAAAACAACACTTCCTGAATCGAGGCCTTATTGGTAAGTAGCATCACCAGGCGGTCTATGCCGATACCCATTCCCGCTGTTGGCGGCATGCCATATTCCAGTGCATTCAAAAAATCATAATCGATGTACATGGCCTCATCGTCGCCTTTTTCAGACAACCTCAACTGCTCCTCAAAGCGTGCACGCTGATCAATCGGATCGTTCAGCTCAGTGTATGCATTGGCCAGCTCTTTGCCGTTCACGATTAGCTCAAACCTTTCAGTCAATTCAGGATTATCGCGGTGCTTCTTGCAAAGCGGTGACATTTCCACTGGATAATCCGTGATAAAAGTAGGCTGTATCAGTTTAGGCTCTACTTTCTCACCAAATATCTCATCGATAAGTTTGCCTTTGCCCATGCTCTCTTCGGTTTCAACACCAATACTACGGCAAAAATCCCGCAGCTCCTGCTCATTCATTTTGCTTACATCCGTGCCGGTATTTTCCCTGATAGCTTCCAGCATGGGTATCCGCTTGTACGGTCGCTTAAAATCAATGGTCTTATCGCCTACCTCTATTTTCGTGCTGTTCTGGGTTTGCTTTACAGTGCGTTCCAGCATTTCTTCCGTGAAGTTCATCATCCAGTCATAGTCTTTATAGGCCACATAAATCTCCATAACAGTAAATTCCGGATTGTGCGTACGGTCCATACCTTCATTACGGAAATCTTTCGCAAATTCATATACACCCTCGTAGCCTCCTACTATCAGCCGCTTCAGATACAACTCATTCGCTATCCGCAAATACAGCGGGATATTCAGCGCATTGTGATGGGTAACAAAGGGACGCGCCGCGGCTCCACCCGGAATGGGCTGTAAGATAGGCGTCTCCACTTCCAGATAGCCTTGTTCGTTAAAAAAAGAGCGCATGGAGTTGATGATCTCCGTACGACGCACAAAGGTTTCCCTGCTTTCGCGATTCACAATCAAATCAAGATAGCGCTGGCGATACCGCTGCTCATCGTCGCTGAACGCATCATATACCTTTCCGTCCTTTTCTTTTACCACCGGCAAAGGCTTCAGGGCTTTGCTCAATAGTTTAAATCCGGTTACATGAATTGTGATTTCCCCCATTTTGGTACGAAAAACATAACCGCTCACCCCAATAATATCACCAATATCCAGGAGCTTTTTATAAACCGTATTGTACATGGTTTTATCCTCTCCGGGACAAATATCATCGCGACGGAAATATACCTGGATTTTACCTTCATGGTCTTGTATCTCGGCAAAAGAAGCTGCTCCCATAATACGCCGGGTCATAATGCGTCCAGCTACAGCCACATTCTGAAAATTGTTTTCCTCTTCAGAAAACTGCTCATGAATTTCCCGGGACGTAGTGTTGGTTTCATACCCTTCAGCAGGGTATGGATTTATGCCTAACTTTTGGAGCTCTTCCAGCGATTGCCTTCTTATACGTTCTTGTTCACTCAATTCCATGCTCATATAAACGGTTTTCCTTGTTTTAAAATAAGGTGCAAAGATAAAAAGAATGTATTTACCGCAAACTTCTGAAAACGAATTGCTTTCTTTTCTTAACGGATATGGATTTTTTTAGTTATGGACTGATTTCCGTATTTAGCTTGCAGGAAATACAGGCCGGAAGAAAAGTGCCGCACATCGATTTGTGTTATTGGCTTATCAGCACTGTAAATCAAATGGCCATGGGTAGTAAACAATTTTATTTCTGATAAAGGCTTTTTCCCCTCTAAGTAAATAAAATCAGTTGCCGGATTAGGATAAATTTTTACGCTTTCCGCGGATTGCTCTGCTATACCCACTTGCTGAGCTGTAAAACGCGTTGCTTGTAAAATCTTCTTGCTTTCGTTTTCCTGGAGGAATGCCACAAACGCAAGGTTGCTATGGTCCCAGTCTGCCGCTATTTCTGCTTCAAAATCATGATGAACCTGGGCTTCTCCACCAAAGTCAAGTTCTAAACCTTCTCCGTTGGGCCACATGAAACGATGGGCAAAGTCCACCTGTGTTTCTCCATGCCACTCATATGGTATTGAAGATTCGGTTACCGCCACAAACAGCCTGGCATCAGAGATCTCAGCTCCTTCTGCTCTTTCTGTTGCAGCTCTTAAAAAAATACGGTCATCTCCCCGCCATTCGCCCGTCAGGTTAATTCTGTAATCCCTTTCATCCGCATTAGCATCTTCATAAAGCTCGGCCACTTCCTGATAGCTGTTCCACGGTTCTACACGAACACCATCCACAAACAAAGAAGGATAAAAAGTTACGTCATAATATCCGATGCGCTCCAGTCCGGATATCGATTCAAACGGTTCTTTATGCCCTTCGCCGCTGTGATATTTAACCACCGCTATATCTGCTCCATCCTCAATCAACATATCAATCATTTGCACGGCTGTTGGGCAGGAAGCACACCAAACTCCAGTGCCGGCTTCCACCAGCACTTTTTGAGCCGGATACTGGGCCTGTATCGCTGTTGCCGCCAGCATCATCAAGAAAAATAGGATTCTCACTTTCATAGAAAACTGTTTCGGTTTATTAAAGGCTCAAAACTAACACAAAATTCTTTAGAGAAGCTTTATCTTTGTATTGCATAAATCAATCTCGATGAATAAACATACGAAGAAACTTCTTTGCATCATCAAAAAAGGGGTTACCTCTTTGCAGAAATCGAAGGGCAAAATGTTGCCATTTGAAGATAATGCAACAGATGCGATAACCCAATCTGATAATGTCTTCGGAATGAGTTTTATTAAACAGGATCATTCATGAGTTATGTCAGCAAGGAATTGCAGATAGGAAATATTTCCCTTGGCGGGATGAATCCGG
>JBNJGK010000091.1:0-11768 GCA_051747665.1 Bacteroidota bacterium
TGCGTGGCTTTTCGCTTAGTTCTTTAAAATCTGTAGGACTCAGTCCGGTAATCTGCTTGAACTGCCTGCTTAAGTGGGCCACGCTGGAATAGCCGAGCCTGAAAGCAATTTCAGACAACGTAAGTTCCTTGTAGGTTAGCAATTCTTTTACTTTTTCTATTTTTTGCAGAATGATATAACGCTCTATAGTGATGCTTTCTTTGGATGAAAACATTTTGCTGATGGAGTAGTAATCTTTATTCAGATGACGCTCCAAATAATCCGAAACATTTTCTTTCTGAAGCTCTTCTCCACCATGATGTATTCTCTCAATAACAAGGGTTTTTACACGGTTAATAAGTTTTACTTCAGTATCCTCTAAAAGCTCAAACCCCAGTCTTTGCAGTTCTTTGCTGATTAAAGAATAGTCTACCTCTTCATCGCTGGCTACTATCTTTACTTCGCCCAACTGTACATCCAGTACTTCATATCCCAGTTCCATAAAAAGGTCTTCCACCGCTTTTATACATCTGGGGCAAACCATATTTTTGATATGCAGGACTTGCGTTTTCATCCATTCAAAAGTATGAAATAAATTTAAATGAAAGGAGCTAAAATGATATATTTCAAGTTATTCATAAAATATAAGCTGAATTTTGCTGGAAATGAGACATTACGCACAAATCCGTCTTTAGGTTTAATAGCATTAAACTGTCAGAGCCCTTTAAATTGGGCTCTGACAGATTTGTTATTCAGAAGTAATTAAGATTCAATCTATTCATTCCATTGTGGGATTCTTCCCGGCGTATATGGTGCTTTTAGGGTTTCCAGTTCTTCTTCGAGCGGAAGAATCTTATCGTTGTACAGTGTTTTCAACTCTTCCAGTACCGGTGGAAATTCGTCGGTAAGAATATCATAGAGTTGCTTTTCTGTATTGGATATATCTGATGTAGACCTCCAATGGATATAAACCATATTGTTGAGCCGTTCGTTCAAAGCCACAGGAGCAGGCGGATTCTCTTCGCGACTGGCCGGAGGAGTGCGCCCTTCAAATTCATAAAGGATATCCGCCAGTTCTTTATCGATTTGACGCGTTTGCCTGATTAAGTCATGACCGGCTTCCGCAGTGCGATAAGTAACCTGCCGTATCTGTTGCATTCTTTCTTTCAAATCGCGTGCCCATGAATAGGTTCCTCTCATCACCCGCGATAATTCATGCATTTTTTGCTGGAAGGCAACCATCTCAGCATGGTCTGAAGCCGGCAAAGTGCGGTTGTTCAGCAAGCGGCAATCAAATGGTTTGGGTTCTGTAAGTTCCGTAATTTCACCATTTTGATATAAAGAGATTTTAACCTGATATTCTCCGGGAACAGCAAGAACTCCGCTTCCACCGTCTTTCATCGGGTTAAAATCATCATCACTTGTTTGCGGGTTTACGCTTTCATAGCGGAAATTCCAGTGTATTTGACTAATTCCTTTTGATGCTGCTTTGGTTAAGCGGCGAACGTGATTTCCGTCTGCATCAGAAATATCAAAAATCAAATGAGGTTTTGATTCAAAATCCTCGTCGCGAAGCCTGGATTGGTCTGGCATTGGGATGCGTTCTTCTTTGGGGTCGAGCTCCTTTTCTTTGCTTTTACGCTTTTGCTTGAGCGTTTTAGGCGAATCTCCCAAATAGTAGGTGATGGCAGCGCCAAACTCAGGGTTTGTTCCAAGAAACTCGGTAGAACCTTGCCCGTATTTGTTGCCTTTTTGCGTAAACATCAGGGCTTCAGGAATATCAAAAATATGAGCTTCTTTTTCCATTACCTCATTGCTGATTTCCCTCAAAGGGGAATAATCATCCAAAATATAAAAGCCTCTACCGAAAGTGGCCAGAGCTAAGGCATTTTCTTCCTCCTGGATTACCATATCTCTTACAGAAATGGTAGGAATTCCGGATTTCAGTTGAGTCCAGTGTTCTCCTCCATTAAGCGTTACGTAAGCGCCAAATTCTGTTCCGGCAAACAAAATATCCGGGTTTACATGGTCCTGAACAACCGTATGCACCGTCTCATCTTCCGGAAGGTCGCCGGCAATGGATTCCCAGCTTTTGCCTTTGTCTGTGCTTTTCAGCACATAGGGCTTGAAATCATCTCTTTTCCGGTTATCGAAAGCGGCAAAAACCACATTTGCATTATGCTTGGAGGTATGTATATCACTCACATAAGTGTATTCCGGTACGCCGGGAAACTTTTCCGTTTTGCGCCAGTTATCGGCATCTTCTGTAACCTGAATCAATCCGTCGTCCGTACCCACATAAACCAAGTCTTCCTGCAGCCGGCTTTCATCCAGCGAAACAATGGTTCCGTAAAGCGATGTGGATACATCTTTTCTTACGGCTTCGTTACTCCAGTAACGCCCCATTACCTTCCACTTATTTCTGTCGAGTGAGCGGGTCAGGTCATCGCTGATGACTTCCCAGGTCATTCCGCGGTCATCGCTCCTGAAGAGCTTATTTGCGGCAGCATATAGCCGTGTGTTGTTGTGTGGACTGATAATGAGCGGGGCGTTCCAGTTCCAGCGATAGGTGTCTTCTCCTTTGCGGGGTCGGGGTTTAATCATAATTCGCTCATCGCTTTGGCGATCATAACGAATGCTGTTTCCATACTGATATTCAGAATATACAATGTCTGGATTTTCGGGGTCTATGGCCTGCCAGAAACCATCTCCACCCAGGGTTACCTGCCATTCTCCTTTAGGTATTCCATCGCTGTGCCTGGTCTGGCTAGGGCCTCCCAATGAGTTGTTATCCTGTGTTCCGCCATAGATCCGATAAAACGGCTTGGTGTTGTCTACGTTTACACGATAAAACTGCATCACCGGGAGGTTAGGCACATGCCTGTAGTGTTTGCCAGCATCATATGTGATATAAATACCGCCATCTCCTCCAATTATGAAATGGTCGGTGTCCTCAGGATCAATCCATAAAGCATGGTCGTCAACGTGACGCTTGTTCAGGCTCAGTCTTTTAAATGTTTTGCCTCCATCTTCTGTGTAGTGTGAATAGGTTTCTACAGAATATACTTTATCAACATCCTTCGGGTCGCAAAATATTTCGTTGTAATACTGCCCGCTGGAGTGATGATCGCTTCTGCGTTCCCAGCTTTCGCCGCGGTCTGTAGAGCGGTAAAAGCCACTTTTGTCTTCTGCGGCTTCCACAATAAGGTAGAGTACGTCCGGGTTTGCCGGTGAGATATCAATTCCCATACCTCCGATATGTACTTTTGGCAGGCCGCTCATGATTTCGCGCCAGTTTTCACCGGCATCTGTAGATTTATACACTTTCGACTCCGGGCCACCGCCTATTTTTGTGTGTACGTGCCTTCTGCGTTGCTCTGAAGTAGCATACAACACATCGGGGTCTCTGGGGTCATGAATTATATTATTGACCCCGGTGTGCTCGCTCACTTCCAGGATTTTTTCCCAGTTTTCGCCACCGTCCGTTGTTTTATAAAGCCCGCGCTGCCCGCCGGGGCCCCATGCAGATCCTTCCGCAGCTACATAAACGGTTTCGCTGTCGCGTGGATCAACTAAAATCATCCCGATATGGCGGGATTCCTTGAGACCCATATTCTTCCATGTCTTTCCGCCATCCATCGTTTTATAAACACCATCACCGTACCCAAGAGCACGCTGGTGGTTGTTTTCGCCGGTGCCAGCCCACAATACGTTGGGGTTGTCGGGGTCCATTTCAAGACATCCTATGGCATAAGCGCCATAGTTCTCAAAAACCGGCTCAAACGTAGTGCCCGCATTGGTGGTTTTCCAAATATTTCCTGAAGCTACAGCTACATAGTATTCGCTGTGGTTTTCCGGGTTTACGGCAAAATCGGAGATTCGCCCTGAGGCATAAGCCGGCCCAACAGAGCGGAACTTAAGTCCACTGATTTGCGCGGCTTTAAGTGTGTCGCGTACATTGTCTTTTTTCTTAGCTGATGCGGGCCAGGCTAGCAGAAAGGCCAGCAAAAGCGTGAGTAAAAATCTAAGTTTCTTCATAGGTTTGTTCGTTTTTAATTAAAAAGCCCTGAAAGATAAGAAATCTCATGGAGTCTGTATAAGTGATTTCACTTACGGGCTTAAAAACGAGGTAAAAAAATTGCTTGTTAGAGCCAACCGGCCATATATCCTTCTTAGGGCCATGCTGCTTGCATGCTCTTTATTGATTCACTACCTTGCGCCAAATTTTGAGCCAATGGAATGGTACATGATAATAGGCGTGATTGCTGTGGGCATCCTGGTGGGCTTTATCAATACGCTTGCCGGAAGTGGTTCGGTAATCAGCCTGCCGATGTTGATTTTTTTAGGGTTGCCTGCTACTGTGGCCAACGGCACAAACCGGGTGGCTATTCTAATGCAGACTTTGGTGGGAGTAGGTTCATTTCACCGGAAAGAAAAGGTTGATTACCGCAGAGGTTGGTTCCCTTCACTGGTTGCTGTAGTCGGCTCAATAGTGGGAGCCGCCATAGCCGTAGACATCAATGAGGTTTTGATGGAGCGCCTGATTGGCGTAGTGATGGTAATCATGTTTTTTGTTATCATTTACAAACCCAAACGCTGGATTACTGAAAAGAAAGAAATCACTCCCGGAAAGTTATGGATTCAGATAGTGGTATTCTTTTTCATTGGTTTGTATGGCGGACTTATACAAGCCGGTGTAGGTATATTCCTGCTTGCCGCCCTTGTTATGAGTGCTGGATATGACTTGGTGAGGGCGAATGCGCTAAAACTGCTGGTGGTATTAGCTTATACTCCCTTTGCGTTGGTTTTGTATATCGTTAACGACCAGGTGTGGTGGAGCTACGGCATTATTCTGGGCATTGGCAGTATGATAGGCGCTTACCTGGCTACAAAATTTGCTTTACACTGGGGGCCCAAGTACATCCGTTATATTTTGCTGGTAATGATAGTGATTTCAGCACTGAAATTATTTGGTGTTTTCGACTGGGCTTATACATTAATTGCAGCATAAAAATTGAAAGCAACGACCTTGCAAATCTTTCTCAAAATTATATAACATCAAACCTGTCATGCAGCGTTAATTTTGCCCCTGTATGACAACAGAAAAAACAAAAATATTTCCGGTAAAAGGCATGACATGTGCTTCATGTGCATCCAGCGTGGAAAGTATGCTGCAGAACAGCCACGGGGTGAATGAGGCTACAGTTAATTTTGCCGATAGCTCTGTAAAGGTCCGGTATGTTCCTGAAGAAATTTCGGATACAAATATGGCTGAAAGTATCCGCAAAATTGGCTATGAATTGGTTACGCAGAGTACCGGTAACGAGGAGGCTGAAGCAGAACAGGCTTTTCAGAAAAGAAAGAGAAAGTTGGCAATCGCTGTTTCTTTCTCGCTACCGGTTTTTGTATTGTCGATGTTTTTTAAGAATGCCTTGCCCTATCAAAACTGGATTTTGCTTTTCTTAACGCTTCCGGTTGTGTTTTATGCCGGGCGTGAGTTTTACGTTATTGCCTGGAAGCAGTTGCTGCATCGTTCGTCCAACATGGATACGCTTGTAGCTTTAGGAACAGGTATGGCTTTTCTGTTCAGCGTGTTCAATACGATATTCCCTGAATTCATGCTTTCGCAAGGATTACCGGCTGATGTATATTATGAGTCGGCTGTGGTAATCATTACGCTGATTTTGCTGGGAAGATTCCTGGAAGAGCGAGCCAAAGGCAGGGCATCCGATGCTATCCGCAAGCTGATGAAGTTGCAGCCCGACAGTGTTAATGTAATTGAAAATGGCGAAACGCTGGAAAAACCTTTGTCGGATGTAAAAGCTTCAGACCATATTTTAGTAAGACCTGGCGAACGTATTCCCGTGGACGGGACTGTCCTTGAAGGTAGCAGTATGGTGGATGAATCGATGATGTCCGGGGAAGCCATTCCTGTGGAGAAGAATACAAGCAAAAAGGTTTACGGCGGAACCATGAACCAGGATGGAACTCTTACTGTGAAGGCGACGGCTGTAGGGGAGGACGCTTATTTATCGCGTATCATAGAAACCGTGAGAAGCGCCCAGGGCAGTAAGCCTCCAGTTCAGCGCCTTGTGGATAAAATTGCCTCGGTGTTTGTGCCGGTGGTTATTTTGATTGCAATTGCCACATTTGTAGCCTGGTACTTTGCCGGAGCTTCTTTCTCTCATGCGTTTATCACTTTTATCAGCGTGCTGATTATTGCCTGTCCATGCGCACTGGGACTGGCTACACCTACGGCTTTGATGACCGGGATTGGTCGTGGTGCAGAAAACGGAATCCTCATAAAAGAGGCAAAAAGCCTGGAAAAAGCACAAAAAACAGATGTGCTGATACTTGATAAAACTGGGACGCTCACCTATGGTAAACCTGAAGTGGCCGAAATTCTCTGGGAAAAGGGAGAGGAAAAGCCAAAGCTTGCGTCTGTATTTCTGGCGATGGAAGAAAAAAGTCAGCATCCACTGGCTAAGGCTATCGTTCGGTATCTTCAGAAGCAAAAGACAAAACCTGCTGAAATATCTTATTTTGAAAATTACAGCGGGAAAGGTATCTCCGCTATTGCGGCTGAAAAAAGATATTTATCAGGCAACCGCAGTTTCATGGAACAAAGCAACATCCGCATCAGCGAAAACTTAAAAAGCAAGGCTGAGGATACTACAGGTACAGCGGTATATTTTGCCTCAGGAAATGAAGTGGAGGCTGTATGCATACTAAACGATCAAATAAAAAGCAATGCATTTGATGTGGTTGCAAGCCTTAAAAAGAAAGGTATTAAAGTGGTGATGGTAACCGGTGATGCAGAAAAGCCGGCCAGGGAAATTGCAAAAAAAGTGGGTATAGATGAAGTATTTGCATCCAGATTACCTGAAGAAAAGAAGTCCATTGTGGAGAAATACCAAAAGCAAGGTTTAACGGTGGCCATGACCGGCGATGGAATTAACGATGCTGCTTCATTAGCGATGGCCGATATGAGTATTGCTATGGGAAGTGGCTCGGATATTGCACTCGATACAGCGGATATTACGCTGATGCATTCCGACTTACAGCATCTTGAGAAAGCATTTTCATTATCGAAAGCGATCAATAGCAAGATAAAACAGAATTTGTTTTGGGCTTTTGTGTATAATGTGATAGCTATCCCGGTTGCTGCCGGTGTGCTTTATCCTTCAGCGGGAATATTGCTGAGCCCAATGATTGCCGGAGGCGCTATGGCGTTCAGTTCAGTATCGGTAGTTACGAACAGCCTGATGCTAAAGCGAATTAAACTATAAATAACAGTGTTAAAATCAGCATCCGGTCAGGGTTTGTTTTAAAGCCCTGTGCTGGAGGCTAAAAAATAAGGAGGAATGATGAATAAACTCAAATTTAAAAGCAATCTTACTTGCCAGGGATGCGTAAGCAAAGTAAAACCGCATCTGGAAAAACTGAATATCAAAGATTGGAATGTAGATCTTAATGGTAAGGAAAGTTTGGTTACCATAGAAGGCGATGTTAAGCAACAAGAGGTGATTGATGCTTTTGCTGCCGCCGGCTATGATGCTAAACCCAAAAAAGGTTTCCTTAGCGGGATGTTTTAGGCGGTATATAGCTTAATCAACTTTCCGGACAGTACGTTGATAAAGCCTACGGTTATACCCGAGATGATAAGCACTACTATTTCAATTGTTGTTATAGTTTAGCTTTACAAGCGGATTTTGAATCTGTGGGTTTCCCGAAGGTGATTACGACAAAATACATGATTACAACGCCTGCCGGAAACAGCAGCCACACCGGAACACCATATGCTGCCGGAATAGTACCTATAAAAATGGCAACTGCACCCACTGAAAGGGCGTAAGGCAATTGTGTTCTTACGTGTTCGATATGATTACAAGAGCTTGCTAAAGAGCTGAGTATGGTGGTGTCAGATATGGGCGAACAGTGGTCTCCTAAAACGGAACCGGCTAGAACCGAAGACACCACATTGAAGAAAACCTCATAGCTCTGGGCGGTATCAAATCCGTTTTCAACCGTAATCAACCAACTGGCAGGCAAAATGAGCGGGTACAAAATAGCCATGGTGCCCCAGCTTGATCCGGTGCTGAATGCAACTAAGGCGGCCATTACAAATGTAAGCGCCGGAACCAGGTATGGGGTCATCTCCATTTCTATCAAAATCTTAGATATGAAATCAGCGGTGTGCATGTGTTGTGTAACAGTGGCAATAGACCAGGCCATAACCAGAATAACAATCGCGGTAAGCATGGTTCTGAAACCATTTATCAGGCTGTTAACTGAGTCTTTTAAGGAGAGCAACTTTTGAGCCTGCGTCATAATTACGGCAACTAAAACTCCGGATAATGAAGACCAAAGCAGCGCTTTATAAGAATCTGCCGCCCCAATGGTAGCCGAAAGTTTTTTGGCAAAGGAAATATCCTGATCCCATACGGCAGCATCCCATCCCGTATAAAGCAATCCAGCAATAGTTCCGGCAATGATGATGAGTACCGGAATAATCGCATTAAACGCTTTAGGAACAATATGTTCAGGCACTTCCAGTTCGTTAAGTTTGTTGGAAAAGCCTTCCTCGTCTGTTGACTCTGTAATGCCGGTTTTTCGTGCTCTGCATTCGGCCTTATACATAGGCCCGAAATCTCTTTGCTTCCAGACCAAAAGCAGAATAAAAATTAGCGCAAAAATCGGGTAAAAGGAATAAGCCAGGGAATTCAGAAAAATGGTATACGGACTTTTATCCAGCCCAATCGTATTGATTCCATCCTGAATGTAGCTGAGCTCAGCGCCAATCCATGTAGTTACAAATGCAATGGCGGCTATGGGCGCCGCAGTGGAGTCTACCAGATAAGCCAGCTTTTCACGAGAGATATGGAGCCGGTCGGTTACCGGGCGCATGGTGTTTCCTACAACAAGTGTATTGGCATAATCATCAAAAAATATGGATATGCCCAGCAGCCAGGTTACAAATTGTCCTGATCGTGTGTTGTTTGCATATTTGGAAAGCTTTTTCACAACGCCTTTCATACCCCCATTGCGGGTGATAATATTTACCATTCCGCCAATAAGCATCGAAAACACAATGATGGACAGATGGCCTGTATCAAAAAGCGCTTCGATTATGTATTCGTCGGCTATAGCAAAAATACCTTTGAAAAGAGCGATGATAATGTTATTCCCCGCATAAGCGTAGATAATGGTAGTGCCAACCAGTAATCCCGTGAAAAGTGCCGTAAAAACTTCTTTCAGAACCAATGCCATCAGAATAGCGATCAAAGGAGGCAAGACAGACATCCATAAAGGTATTCCACGGGTTTCTCCTGAAAAAGTGAACTTGTCTGAATTGATTTGATACCGGTCTTTCGGTTTTAATTTCATCTCAAACTCTGCGGCGCCATTTTCAAACGCAAGCGATTCGGTTCTCCCGTTGATATAGGTTAAGATTTTCTGTTGCTCGAAATAACCCGTCAGTTCAGGGTCTGTCAGAATAATCCGGTAGGTTTGCGCTACGTTGGCTACTTTTATTTCCGGCTCTTCCAGTTGGAAGTCATCTTGCGTTGTCTCGGGTAGTTCCTGAGAAAACAGGGTGCTGGCAATGAGAAAAAAGACAACAGCTAAGATGTTTTTCATGTGTTCACTTTTTGTTTTTAACAACCATTGAAATTACATAAACCATGTTTTGGGAATTCCTTTTCCAAGGTATAAATTACAACTTTATTAATTGACGTGAACCGATTCACAACTCACAATTCACGAATCACTCCAAGCACACGAAGATAGCAATGAAAGTTGAAATTACAAATCGAAGGATGAGTTCGGTTTAATAAGTTGGTATGTTTCTAAGTTTATAGCTTAATAGTTCGAAAATCAATAATTTATTTTTACAATACGCATGTAACAGAATTTTGATAATCGGTACATTGCGTATTTTATAAAGCAGATTGATGCTTTTTTGTCCAAACTCAAGGATTATTACGCTTAGGCTGAAAATAAGAAAAGCGACCTGAAACTTTCACCTTTCCGGCCGCCTTTGCTTTCTTAATTTGATGGACTGCTTAAGCTATTGCAATCTCTTTTTTCTTATTCACTTCTTTTTTTAGCGGTAGCTCAATCGTGAGGATTCCGTTTTTGAAAGAAGCTGAAATCTTTTCATCGTCAATTTCATCTGTTAATTCAAAGCTGCGTTCCATGCTGTCTGCTCCGAATTCACGCAAGTGATAAGACTTGTCCTTATCGTCCTTTTCTGCTTTTACAATCAATTCCTCATTTTCTACATTCATGGAGATATGCTTCTTGTCAAAACCCGGTAAGGCAACTTGCATCACATATTTTCCTTCTTCTTCCATGATGTTGGCTTTCGGAACCAAGCACTGGTCTTGATTCACATCTTCGTTTTCCATGTTAAAGAGCGTATTTAAAAAACTGTCCATCGGATTGTTGTAGTGATATCTTACTAAAGTCATTTTTTGGTCCTCCCTAAATTTGATTAATAATTGTGTTGTCATTTCCTCTATTATCAACAGAAATGCCAAAAGCACAATTTTGATTTTTCATGCCTATTTGACTGATTATCGGCGACTAAAGTGACATAATGTCTGTCCTGAGGTGATGAATAAGCCAGAAAAGCACGCATGAGGGAAGTTTTGTTTTTACACATAAAAAGGTTTATCCCGAATTGTTTTTAATGCCTTCAAATTGGAAATTTTTAAGAGAAAGAACCTGCTTATGTGTCTGCTATTGAGAATATAAAACCCGGCAAGGAGCTACACCTTGCCGGGTTATGATGCGAAACATGAACTTATATTTGTTTATTTAATAATCACTTTTCGCTGATAGTTTTCGTTTTGGCTTTCAATGGAAAGAAAATAGACGCCGGCGGATAAACCTGACAAGTCGAGTTCCTGTGTTTTGCCACTCAGTTTAGTAAATGTTTTTACGCTATGGCCATTCACTGTTTTCACACTGACCTGTTCGATGTTTTGAGGCGTATTCCATACCAGCGTAACTTTTGTGCTGGCTGGGTTTGGGTAAATTGTGAGTGAAATATCATCCTCTAATTCATCGATGCCGGTTTCGAGCAGGAGACCAAAGTCAACGGTTAAATTAGCGCTGTTAACTTCGAACGTTTCTGATGCCGGGTCAAAGCCGTCTGCGCTTACTTCAGCAGAATACTCTCCATAATACAGTGTTGTTTCTGCCTGACCGTTTTCATCAGTAAACAGCACATCCTGGTCTTCTATGTCGATTTCAGCGCCTTCGATGGGTTCTTCAGTCTCTTCATTGTAAACATTAAACAATACTTCACCCGATAAAGGCATCATGCCTACTTCATGAATAAAGAAGGGCTCTGAGGCAGTGGTTCCTGAGGCGGGCTCGTAGCCGTCAGCTTCCACATAGAAATCCTGGCCACCGCCAGCAGGTAATAATACGGAAGCCTGACCTGATTCGTCAGTAGTTGCAGTTTCATCCTGAACCTCAATAATCGCACCTTCGATAGGTTCACCAGTAACTGCATTGGAAACCATGAACGAATAATTCCATAATTCTTGTTCCATTTCTACTTCTTCGGTTACATCAGAACCTTCTACCGTTACACTTCCGGTTGCGTCCTGGTAGTACTCGGCCGTAACCGTATAAGAATAGGTGCCGTCGGTTAAATCAATTGCAGCTTCTCCGTCATTGTTGGTAGTGATTTCGCTTCCATCTATTTCAATGATAGCTTCCGGAATAGGGCTGCCGCTATCAATGTTCGTAACAATGAATGTAACCGTGTAGCTTTC
>JBNJGK010000092.1:0-11764 GCA_051747665.1 Bacteroidota bacterium
TTATTACAATGCGGACATCGACCCTCGTCTATGTGAAACTCCTCTACAGAAAAACCGCCCCGTTTAATTACAAGCGTTCCACATTTAGGACAATAGGTGTGTTCTCTCTTAGTTCCTGAAATATTACCGAGAAAAACATAATTCAATCCCTCTTCTTTGGCAATATCCCATGCGCGCATCATTTTCTGCCGGGGTGTGGGTGGTGTATCGGTTAGCTTATATACCGGGAAAAAACGACTGAAATGCAACGGGACATCCTGCATGCCCTTATCTACCATCCATCTGCACATATCGCGTATCATGTCATCATCAGAAGACCAATCCGGAACAATCAAATAGGTTAACTCAAGCCAGACTCCCTTTTCCGATAAAGTTTCTATCGTGTTCAAAATCGTATTTAAGCGGCCTGCGTTCAATTTTTTGTAAACTTTATTGTCAAATGACTTAAGGTCAATATTGGCGGCATCAATAACTTCAGCTAAATCCGATAAGGGTTGCCTGTTGATGTAGCCCGATGATATGAATGCATTCCTCAGTCCTTTTTCGTGTGCAATTTTTGCCGTATCGATAACATACTCCGCAAATGTAACCGGTTCAGTATATGTGTATGCCATTACTTTAGCGTCGTGTTGCTCTGCAAATTCCACTGCTTTTTTAGGAGAAAGGTCATAATTGGAAGTTTCTTCAGGAGTAACCTGTGAGATACCGTAATTCTGGCAATTTTTACAGGCCAGGTTGCATCCTGCCGTACCTATTGAGAAAGCCGTAGCTCCTGGCAAGAAATGATAGAGCGGTTTTTTCTCGATAGGGTCGGTATTGATAGCACAAGGTTCTCCATAAACCATAGAATACAACTTGCCATCCATCATTTTCCGGTTCCGGCAATCACCCCATTCCCCTTCATTCAACAAACAAAGATTAGGGCAAAGCAAGCAACGCACATGTCCATTTTCCCGTTTCCAATAATCAGCTACTTTCATTCAGAATTTCCTTTTCGTTAAACACAATGGCTTTATAGGTATAGACCTCGGCATCTTTCCATCCGTCCCAGCCTAATCCGGCTTTATCCCTCGAACAATATCCGAGCAGCTCCTCTTTATTCCAGCCCCGTTGCGCGGCTACCTGGGGCAACAAAGTTCCACTCTGAACCCCTTTAGTCACGTAAACACCATGCTTGCCAATCTCTAATTCATCCAGCGAGTTTATCTTATGCAGTGGCGTTAGTACCGAAATCTCGATGTTAATATCCGGCAACTCTTCCGGAGTAACATCTCCAAATCGGATATCACCCACGGCTGATGAAACGGCCATTTCCTGCACAGTGGCATAGAGCGGCTTATTGCCTCTAAGATTCCCTACACATCCTCTGAGTTCTTCATTGTTGTATAGCGATACAAACGCTCCACAGTTTTCTTTCAGGGGTTCATCAAGCTCCTTGATATCGATATCGGGCTTTTGACCACTTGCAAGGAAGTGCCCAAGCGTCTTCCGGGCTATCTTAAGCAAATGTTTTTTATTTTGATGATTCAGCTCAAAATTATCTGAATCCGGAATTCTACTTATTTTTATGGCATAATAGCCTACAACCTCATCCTTACTACCGTAATTGCTGTCGCCGCTGTTACGGTATTTCAATGCTTCCAGCTTCACCTTTTTATCATGGCTCATTTCAAGCAAAGTCATTACTGAGGCCCACCCGCAAAGCGGAGTAACCATTCCCGGCACATCAAGTTTTTTAGCCTGCTCCAGCCGCTGCCATAAACGATCCGGATCATTCGATAAAATTGCCTCAGCCGTTTTCTTATCCTGTTCTCCGGCATCATCGTATGCCGGAAAATGAGAAAAGTCTGTGCTGATTACAAATAAATTTTCTTCGTTGAAATAAGGTTGCAACGCGTTAGCAATCTTTTTTAAGTCATTCCTGCTGGCTTGTCCAATCAGTACTGGAATAACAGGCAACTTATTATCAAAAACATACTGAATAAAGGGCACCTGTACTTCCAAAGAATGCTCATTTTGATGGGCAGGCGGTATAAAGTCCATAACCTCATTTTTTAACAACGCCGAGATTACTTCCAGATCGGTTTCTGCCACTCCGATGGGCGTTTCATATCCTTCCTCAGCATATACTGAGGCTCCTGTAAAGTGAAAAGTATGTGCGGAGCCAATAATAAAAACACGTTTGTAAGAAGCTGATTCAGGAATAGTATGATATGCCTCTGCAGCAACTTGTCCGGAAAAGACATAACCTGCATGTGGCACAACAAGCGCCGCAGGCGCCTCTTTCTGCTTCGATGAGGCTTCTGCAAAATACTGTTTTATTGTTGATTGCAATTGTTTGCTGCTGCCGGGATAAAACCGCCCGGCTACAGCCGGTGTCCTAATACTCATAATTCTTTATGGTTTCTTGTTTTAATTTTGGGGAATATATCATTTTTTTTGCAAAATATCAAGCCCCAACGTGAAAAAGCTACAACCAAACTTTAAAGCACAAATCTCAAATGAAGCTGGTCCAAAAAGCACAAACTATTTTATTGAATTATATAATACATTGTTTATCAATGTTATAAAATGCATATCTTCTGTTTATAACAATGAATTCCAAATTATTAACCTACAAACCCAAAAACAACAAACTTATTAAACCGGATTCAGTATTGTAATTTGCTTTTTGTGGTTTTTCCCAAAAATCGTGAAGATTAAATTGATAAGATAATAAAGTGACTTCATAAGGATTACTTACATGAAAAGCTTATGTGAAGAAGCAGAATCCTTTTTTATGGCATGAAAATTGGATTTAAAATCGAAACTGTTTACTATGAAAAAAGCTATACTTATCTGTTTGTTTTTACCGCTCACCATGCTGTTTATCGCATCCGGTACAATTGCTCAAACACAAAGAACAAGCAAGAGCGTTTCTCAGAAACTAAAGATAGAAAATGATGGCGACACGCTGTTTCACTTCGATGGTTTCTATTATTCAGTTACGAATCAGGATTTTGATGATTTTGAGATGGTTTTTGCTGACTATGACAGCTTAACTCCCGCGCCCAACAATACAGTTCCGAACTCAGAATGGAATTTTTATTATGATGTTTTAAGTGAAGGCGACACCTTAAACTGGGTAGAAGCTACCTCATGGTTTGAGCCTTCCGGTCAGGCCGATGACTGGATTACGCTCGGGCCACTCACCGTGCCAGATGCCGGCGCTACGTTTAGCTGGCGCGCATTCCACAACCCGGTTTTCAGAAATGGATACGAAGTGAAAATCAGCACTGACGGTATGGAACCTGAAGATTTTTCATCGGAGCCCTTGTTCGTTGTTGAGGATTTGATGGAGCAATCTTCTGAAAATATAGATACCAACAGGCAGTTCCAGGACCCGCCAAAATCCTTTACCCTGCCTGATAGTGTTTCAGGACAACAGGTTTACATAGCTATTCATCACAACTCAACAGATATGGATGTTCTGCATTTATCTGACTTTGTATTGAAAAGCCACACCACATCCATACCCGAAACAATCGCTTTTAACAAACTAAAAGCATATCCGAACCCAGCCCGCGATGGCTTTACATTGCAATTTGAACTAAGCTCTGCAAGTGAAGTTGTCTTTGAATTGTCAGCCCTTTCGGGGAAAGTAATTCGCCGGGAAAACACAGACGGGAAGGTTGGTGTGAATCAAATCTATACAGATGTATCTGGTTTATCGCCGGGATTATATTTTTACAGGCTGCAGGGCCGTAATGCGGGAATCACTAAAAAAATTGTCATTTACTAACAATGAATCTGGAATAAAAAAGGCCCATTGTTTATACTTAATTATATAATATTTAGATTATCAATATGTTATAAAAAACGCATTGCTGTATGTAAGTTATTGATTTTCATATTAATAACCTACAAACTTAGAAACATACAAACTTATTAAACTGAACTCAACAACCGTATGTCTATTTTCCGGCATATTTCCGAGCCTCAGGTAAAAATTTCCTGAGGTTTTTTATTCTGGTATCATCAGAAGGATGTGTACTCAGAAATTCGGGAGGTTTTTGTCCACCGCTTTGAGCCATTCTTTGCCAAAAATCAATCGCTTCGCCGGGGTCATATCCTGCCATGGCCATAAAAATCAGCCCCATTTTATCCGCTTCGGTTTCATGTTTACGTGAATAAGGCAAGGAAACCCCAACCGTGCTGCCCACGCCATATGCTGCCATGTATAAATCCTGATGCTCAGCCTGGTTTTGCTCTAAGTAAGCTGATAAAAACACGCCACCGGCCTCAAGCATAAGTTGCTGACTCATACGTTCATTGCCGTGCCGTGCCACAGCATGTGCAATCTCATGACCCATAACTACAGCAAGCCCTTCCTCGGTTTTTGTATACGGCAGGATGCCCGTGTAAAAAACCACCTTACCTCCGGGCATGCACCAGGCATTTGGCACATCCTCATCTACTAAATTAAACTCCCATTCAAATCCTTCAAGCTGTGAAGCTAAATTATTGTTACGCATATAGCGCTCTACTGCATTGGCAATTTTTTGCCCTACACTTTTAACCATTCTTGAGTCGGAAGTGCCGGTGACCGGAGGGTGTTCTTCAAGAAAAGTATCATATTGCGTCAGGCTCATCGCCAGCATTTGCGATTCCGGAAGCAGGGTCATCTGCTTTCGATCGCTGAAGGGAACAGTAGAACAGGCGATTGAAAATATACTGATTGCTAAAAAAACAAAGGAAACCCGAAATACAGAACGAAGCTGATATTTTTTCATAATGCGTAGTCTTTTATTTATTCCAAAAATACATGTTTTTTCACTTCTAAAATTCTTTATTCAACAATGAATATATGTTTATTGTTATATCATAAAATTCTAAACAAATGAAAACAATACATCAGTTACTCAACAAAATATTTCCGCAGAAAAGCACTGTAGAACAGGGAAAAACTGCGTTCTCAGGCCGTCTTGAACGCGCTGAAAGCTATAAAAAAGATTATGAAACCTGGAAAAGTTCCGGACGTATCAAAGAAATTCTATCCATTTTACGGAAAGAGCTGGAAGACAGTCTCAAAAGCGGAGAGCCCACAAATATTCTCGGGGTGCATGAAGGGAAAGGATTTACCGGTATATACATGAAAAATGACGATCTCCTCGAAAGCAGGGAGTATCCGTTTTTGCTGGACTATTTCCATGAAAAAATCAAGGAGCTTAATTATCAACCTTATCATTCTATAGAGGATCAAAAACCTCAAAACGGATATATCACAAGCAAGCAGATGCATTATTTAAAGCCTAAATTATCCAGTTTTGAACCGCCATACAATCAAGAATATGGAAACATCACGCTGGAACTTGAGCTCATGGATGACAAACCGCGTTTTCTGAAAGCTTTTACCACGCATTACAACGGGTTCGATTATGCAAAGCCAAAACCGGCCAATGAGTTATTCCGCATCCTTGTGGCGGCGTAGCGCCTGAAAATATGATGAGGTAAGCATTCCGGGATCGTCCAAAAAACAGGCGCTGGCTGGTTTAACAACACAGTCAGGTCAATTTATAAGGTTTAAGGCAAAAATGCCTCTTTGGACGACCCCGGATTTTTTATGCCCCTTTTTTTTTGAATTCACTTTAATGATAACTATTTTTGAAGGCCATCAACAAATGCACTCATGACTGATAACAACGATGCCCTCAATGCATTACAGAAATATTTCGGCCACAAAGCTTTCCGTCCGCTACAGTCAGCGATTATAAACTCGGTACTGGAGCGCAAAGACAACCTTGTAGTCATGCCCACAGGTGGCGGTAAGTCTGTTTGTTATCAGATACCTGCCTTAATTTCAGAAGGCCTCACCATCATTATTTCACCACTTATTTCTTTGATGCAGGACCAGGTAGAGGGATTGAAGCAAAGCGGTGTTCCTGCCGCTTTTTTGAACAGCAGCCTCAATCCTGCACAGCAGGCTAAAGTATCACAACTTATCAGCGCCGGCAAACTAAAACTCCTCTATGTCTCGCCTGAACGCCTTCTCAATCCGGCAATGCTTGCTTTTTTGAAAAGGATTCCAATAAATTTTTTCGCTGTAGATGAAGCACATTGCGTCTCGATGTGGGGGCACGATTTCAGGCCGGTATACAAAGAGCTGAAGAAACTCAAAACCGAGTTTGATAACGTGCCGGTAATTGCATTAACGGCTACAGCCGATAAAGTGACGCGTAAAGACATTGTAACTCAGCTCAGCCTGGATAGCCCTCAGATATTTATCGATTCTTTTGACCGTCCAAACTTACATCTGAAGGTGTTGCCCGCTCAGAACCGGTTAAAGAAAATCATACAATTCATCAACTACCATCCCCGCCAGCCGGGTATTGTGTATTGCCTCAGCCGCAAAAGCACTGAAAAGGTAGCATCGCAGCTCAAAGTGCAAGGCATAAAAGTAGCCGCCTACCATGCCGGCCTGGGCTCTGAAGAGCGTTCCAAAACACAAGAAGCTTTTGCTAATGATGACATTACGGTAGTGTGCGCCACCATAGCCTTTGGTATGGGCATTGATAAAAGCAATATCCGCTGGATTATCCATTATAACATGCCGAAGAACCTGGAGGGATATTACCAGGAGATTGGCCGCGCCGGCAGGGATGGCGCTAAAGCTGAAGCGCTGATGTTTTACAGCTACAGCGACGTAGCCGTATTGCGTAGTTTTATTGAGGATAACGAAATGAAAACCATCCGGCTGGCCAAGCTGGAACGCATGCAGCAATATGCAGAGGCACAAACATGTCGCAGAAAAGTACTCCTCAGCTACTTTAATGAGAGTTACCCCACAAACTGCAATAATTGCGATGTGTGTAACAATCCACCCGCATATACCGACGGGACGGTGATTGCGCAAAAAGCCCTGTCAGCCGTAGCCCGCATGAAGGAGAGCGCCGGTACAGGAATGGTAGTGGACGTGTTGCGAGGATCAGGGAGAACGGATATTTTCCGTAAAGGGTTTAACAAGATAAAAACCTACGGCGCAGGTAAAGACATCTCCTACTTTGACTGGCACCATTACATCATGCAATTGATACACCAGGGGTTCCTGGAGATAGCCTATGACGACCATCAGAAACTAAAGCTGACTGAATTAAGCAAAACGGTCTTATACCAGGGCGCGCGAGTGGATATTGCCCGTCCTGCCGAAATGAATCTGCCACGCGAACATACCGTTAAAAAAACCAAAGCGCAACGCCTGCGTGATGACTTGTTTGAAGAGCTCCGCGCACTGCGAAAAACCATTGCCGACAAGCAACGTGTACCGGCTTACCAGGTTTTCACCGACCAAACGCTGGAACAAATGGCAGCCGAAAGACCGGATACCGAAACAGAAATGCTTGCCATTGACGGAGTAGGCGAATACAAACTGAAAAAATATGGGAAACCCTTTTTGAATGCCATTTCAAACTTTAAAATCAAGGAAAAAGACAAAGGAAGCACACACCTTGTAACCTGGCAAATGCTGCAGGAAGGACTAACGCCTGAAAAAGTCGCTGCAAACCGGAATCTGAATCCGTTGACCATATACTCGCATATTGCTTCTTTGTATGAAAAAGGGAAGCCGATGGACATCAGAGATTATATCAGCAACAGCAGTTTGCAGGAAATCATCAGCGCTATAAAAGTAACCGGAGAACAGGATGGTTTAAAACCCATATTTGAATACCTGAACGAAAGATACAGCTATGCACAAATCCGTCTTGCATTAGCCTATTATCATAAAAACCAGGATAAAAGTCTGGATTCTGAAAATGCCTGAGTTTAATTACTGCTTCCGATAATCGTGATCACACCCTGATAATCATCATCGCGATAATACCCATTGGTGCGTAAAACGTAAAAGTAAGTCCCGTCAGACAATCCGCGGGCTTTCCAGTCGTTCTGATAATTCCGGTCCTGATACACCATTCTGCCATGGCGGTTATACACATACAATTCCACAGAAATGTATTCGAAGCGAATATCGTTACCACTTTTGGCGTTTTGCACATGGAAAATATCATTGTATCCATCACCATTTGGCGTGAGCACATTTGGGATTTTCAGCTCGGCTTCCTGCAGCGGGATTTCAAGTGTAGCCAGCGTATCGCAGCCAAACTCATTGACTACCTCCAGAAAGACCGGAATCGAATTGGGCAGTTCTTCCAGCTCGTTGAGCAACCCAAAAGTATAGGTTTCTTCGCGCTGAAAAAGCGTGTCCCTGTTGGGCGTCTCAAAAATCCACATCCACTCAGTAATTTCGGTTTCTGAAAGGTTCTCAAAGTTAAACGTTAAGGTAGGATTTTCGAGATAAAGTGTATCTGTTGGAGAAGTAGTTACTTCTACTTCAGCGGCAGGCAATGCTTCTATTACAAAAGTAGTATCCAGGGTGCATTCGTTGGCATCGGTAATCTGAATCCGGTTTTCACCGGCACATAAATCTGTGGCGATAGAATCCCAGATAGCAACCTGCTCATTCCACAGGAAATCATATGGTTTTTCACCGCCTGTAACCGAAGCAATCACCTGTCCGTCACAACTTCCGTAACAAATATCATTAATTTGGTCTATCTCCACATCCATCGCAGGAAAAACATCCAGTGTAAACGACTCTTCGCAAACCGCATCCCCGTCAGCAATTGTAACATTATACGTTTGCTCTTCTGCAGGATATACAATCAGCGTATCATTCTCCACATTACCTGGCTGCCAGACTACATCATAAATTTCAGGAACAACGTGCATAATGAGCTCTTCATCAGGACACACCGTAGCATCTTCATCGGGCACCAGCATATAATCCAGAAAAACCACTTCGGTGTCAGCGGTTTGGAATGATTCACCATCATATACCGTAACCGAATAAACGCCTTCCTGGTCTACGGTGATGGTTTGGGTGGTTTCTCCGGTGTTCCATTCATAGCTCTCAAAACCCTCACCGGCATCCAGCTCCACCTGCTCTGTGTTGCATCCCGGAGTAGTTTCAGGCAACACTAGCTGCTGAGCGGAAAGCCATCCTGCCAAAGAAAAAAGAAGTAAAAACAGCGCTGATCGCTTCATGATTATGAAATTTACATTGGAGCAAAGATAACGCAGAACCGCGTTAGATCTTGCCTGCCGACCCAAAAATCAATTAAAATTGGCCTGCCTCAAGCAATTCAAGTGTGCAGTTTTCTACAACTTCCACATTACGCTGCTTGCAGAGCTCTTTGAATTCAGGATTTTCTGTGCCCGGATTAAAAATGATCCGTTCAGGACTGTAAAGGAATATTTTTTCGTAATAATCTTTTTGGTTCTTTTGGTTGAGATAAACCGTAATGGTATGGTACTTCTGTACCGGAGGTAATTTGGAATTTACAACAACTCCGTTGATTTCTCCTTCTTCCCGTCCAACGGGATAAACGGGGAACTGATTTTTGCTGAGGGCCTTCACGGCCAGGTGCGAGTAGCGAAAAGGCTTCATGCTAGCCCCCAGCAAAAGCACATTTTTATCGTTTTCCATTTTATTTTATTTGTGATGATAATATGTTATTCAAATTGTCAAATCGCGTTCTGTAATCTTCCATTGAGCGCTTGATGACCTCATGTGCCTCATCAAGGCTGAACGTATGCGTGATTTCTACATCCCGCTCCTGACCCGGCAGGTCTTTATACGTAAGGAAATAGTGCTTGAGCCGCTCTACCACGAGCATAGGCAGCTCCGTAAGGTCTTTATACTCGCCGTAAACCGTATCGTTTTTAAGAATCGCGATGATTTTATCATCCGACTCATTGCCGTCGATCATACGGAATCCGCCGATAGGTATGGCTTCCACAAGAATATCGCCATGTACGATTTCCTTTTCCGTAAGCACACAAATATCCACCGGATCGCCGTCGCCTACAATATCCTCGCGGCCAACCTTCTGGTTGCAATACTCGGCTACCTTTTCGCCGCTGAAAGTTTGCGGAATAAAGCCATACAAAGCCGGCACGACATTAGAATATTTCTGCGGACGGTCTATTTTTAAGTATCCGCTGGTTTTATCCACTTCATACTTCACCGTGTCCGTAGAAACCATTTCAATAAAAGTAGTAACCTCTCCGGGAGCGTTGTCACCTATTTCCACGCCATGCCAGGGATGTGATTTATAGCGCAGCCCCATCAGCCGGCCAATAGGATCCATCAACGTATTTCTGCTCATACTCTATTCGTTTATTTCATGCAAAAGTAGTAAGAAAATTAGAATTTTCAGGACTTATAGCCCGATAGATTGCCCGTTCAAGATACACAATGCAATAACAAAACCTAAACCTGTCCGCTTTTTGTCGTTCACTTGTGAAATTAGAGGCCGGATTTTTTTACTTTTATAACAAAACTGTTAAATTTGGAGGAGATGAAATTGAAAACTTACGGAGTTAAAAAGCAGAACTTATAAAGACGTAAAACTTAAAATAAAACTTCTGATGGTTGACTCTAAATTTCAGTTTTAGCAATTGTATAAGAGATATACACCTGCTAAGAAATCAGAATTTTTTGTATTTTTGATAAAAACGAAAAACCAGATGATTACTGATAAACAAAGAAGGAATCAGATAATTCGACAAATTCAGAAGATATCTCCTGATAAGATTAAAGAACTTCAGGATTTTATTGATAAACTTGAAGAAAATGCCCCGGGTAAGAAAAAAGTATTATCTTATGCTGGCGCCTGGAAAGATGCTGATGATGATGTGTTTAAGGATCTAACTGATAATCTTATTTCAAAACGAAAAATAAATAAAAGAAGGTTTGAAGACTAGAGCGCTAATAGACACCGATATATTGTCTTATTATTTTAGAGGAGATAAAAATGTAGTCGAGAATTTTGAAAATTACCTTGATACTTATGAGTTAATAGAAATAAGCTTAATAACTTACTATGAAATTATTAGTGGACTGGCGGCAAAAAATGCCTTTAAGCAATTGAAGGTATTTGAAGCATTTGTCAGTGATAATTTAGTTATTCCACTAACCGAGAATTCATGTAAAGTATCTGGAGAAATCTATTCGGTATTAAAACAAAAAGGTGAAATTGTTGATGATATTGATTTATTGATTGCCGGGGTTGCTATTGAAAATGAAATGGTTTTAGTGACAAATAATGAAAAACACTTCCAAAGAATACCAAATTTAAAGATAGAAAACTGGACGCTCAAGATTTAACATGCTGCCCCGCTTTTAAACAATAACTTAGAGAATCTCTCAAATCAATTCCGGCGTCAAACAACACCAAATTCTTATAAAGATTTATTTTTGACGACAATTAAAGACCTACTTAAAAGGTTATAACTTTGATATTACTTAATGCATAGCTTATGAAAAACATTGTATTGTTAGACGGCGGCGTAGGCCAGGAAATATATAAACGAGCAGGAAAGCCACCTCATCCGATGTGGGCTTCTCATGTGATGATGGACCAGCCGGAAATCGTTAAGCAGGTTCACCAGGACTATATCCGGGCTGGCGCTAAAGTTATCACGGTTAACAGCTACACCTCCACACCTACCCGCTTGCAGCGTGATGGCAAGCCTGAGTGGTTCGAAAAGCTGCAAAATCAAGCTTTAACGATAGCCGCTGATGCAATAAACGAACTGGGAGCAGAGACTGATGAGGCGCAGATGGCCGGTTGCCTGCCTCCTCTGGTGGCGAGCTATACTTCCAACGACCGTTCGTTTGCTGAAATCAAGCATGAATATGAACAAATCGTAGCTTTGCAGGCGCCTG
>JBNJGK010000093.1:0-11751 GCA_051747665.1 Bacteroidota bacterium
ACTCATAAATATACTCATAACTCTGTTTTAACCTGACAGCGTCGTCATTCAGTGGAACACCGGCTTCAAGCCGGCACTGTAAGTCATGAAGAAACATAATTCAGTTTGCAGCTTCTTTACCTATTACTATAAAGCGGGTATTTTAGCTCTCAAGGAAACAAAACTTATTCAAAAGATTATGGTTTATGCCGCTTAAAAGTTAATTTTTTCTTAATATTATGCCAGCAAAAAGCTTAAAATAGGTTTAAATGCTTTTTAAATTCCGTTTAAATGAAACATGAGCAGGCTGAAAGGGATGAAAGAAAAGACATCGGATGATTCAGCTTTAAAACTGTGTCAGGCTAATTCAGCAGAGGGACTGAAAATATTATTTGATCGCTATTACAGATCGCTGGTTCTTTTCTCCTATGGATATACGGGACAGCTTGAAGTTTCGGAGGATATTGTTCAGCAAACGTTTATCAAATTCTGGGAGCAAAAGATTGCAGAAAATATCCGGGGTTCTGTACGATCATACCTGTATGCATCTGTAAAAAATGCTTCTATCAACTACAACCTCAAAAACAAAACTTACCAGAAAATCCTTGAGCATTATCTTAACGAGCATGATGCTTTCATAAACCCTCCTGATGCGCTGGAAGCCTGTGAATTGAAAAAGGTAGTTGAAGAAACAACAAATCAGTTACCCAACAAATGCCGGCAGGTTTTTCAATTGGTTGTATTTGAGGATATGAAATACAAGAATGCGGCACAGAAGCTTAACATTTCAGTGAATACCGTTAAAACGCAAATGCGCATTGCATATGCTTCTTTGCGTAAAAGCCTTAAAGAATTTTTATAAACTACCTGTATTTTTTCACCCTGTTTTGTTCGGGAGCTGTCCTACCATCAAAAGCAAGAAATGACTTTCAGTAAGCGCAAAATTTCAAATCAGTTCCAATGTTAGAAGGAATTTTATTAAGACGCTTATTAACAGAATATTGATGAAAATATTATGAAAAGAGATATACCAGAACACATACTTGATAGTATATACGCCCATCTAAACAATTCACAAACCCCATCGCAAGCCAGGGAATTAGAGTTATGGCTAAAACAAGACCCTGATAATCACAAGGTATTAAAACATTATCTGGACCTTCATCATACAATCAAAACATCTCGTGTCAGCGATAAAATCGACCATTCGCAGGCATGGCAGAACATTGAAAGCAAAATTAAAAAGCCTGCAAATATTTGGTATCGTAAAACAATTTTGAAATATGCTGCCGCCATAGCCTTATTGGCGGCGCTTGGCTCAGGTTTGTTCTTCATGCTTCAGACAAACCAAACCCCAACCCCTCAAAAAGCCTCCCTCAATGAATTAATTCACTCCCGCACCCCTCAGGCCAGGCTGCAGCTATCTACCGGCGAAATCGTTACGATAAATCAAAACAGCAAACAAAATTTCCGGGAATCCAACGCCATCATTACCAACTCAGACACGCTTAACACACTACAATATAAAAAGGACAGGCATTCTGACGTTGACCGGCCGGCATATAATACACTTTACATACCCCGCGCGGGCAGTTATAAACTGGTTCTTTCAGACGGCACTATAGTCTGGCTTAATTCAGAAACGACATTGAAATATCCGGTTAGTTTTACGGGCAACCGGCGCGAGGTAGAACTAAAAGGGGAAGCTTATTTTAAAATAGCTCAAAATGATGCATCACCATTTATTGTAAACACCAACGGTATGCGGGTGAAAGCTACAGGAACTTCTTTTAATGTCATGGCCTACCCTGATGATGAAAATATAGAAGCCACACTTGTAGAAGGAAAGATAGATGTTACTGCAAATGACCAACAAATGAATGTTGAACCGGGTAAGCAGGCCAGGTATGTGCGTAGCCAAAATGAATTAACTGTCAGCCAGGTAAACACAAACTACTACACCTCATGGATTGAGGGTGTTTTCAGGTTTAACAATACCCGCATGGATGATATTGCTAAGCGCTTACACAGATGGTATGACATAAAAATACATTTCCAGGACACACTAGCACCCCAGATCAGGTTTACAGGAGTTATTGATAAAGAAGAATCTATAGAGAAACTATTCAATATTATAGAGCAAACCAATAAAGTTGAGTTAACCATAAAAAACAAGGAGGTAAGGGTAAGTAAAAAATAGAAGAAACCGGAAGATGCGCCAACATCCTCCGGCAAAACTTAATAATCAATGCGCTCAAACTAATAAAGGCATTGAAAGTCAAACTAAAACTACAAATTTATGAAAAAAAACAATCTTCTGTTGCATCCTTTGGGGATAGAAGCTTTTAAAAAATTCTTGAAAATGCTCCGCATACAGCTTTTTTTTATCACAATACTGATTTCGCAGGCCAATGCATCAGTTTTTTCGCAACCACAGCCAAAAGTAGATTTAACATTAACGAATGTAACGCTCCGTGATGCATTTGATGAAATAACCCAGCAAAGCGGTTATCTGTTTTTTTACAGTAACGAAGATCTTGACGACTCTGAATATGTAACAGCAGACCTGAAAGATGTTACATTAACGGAAGCTGTCAAAGAAATCCTGCAAGGACAACAATGCACTTTCAGCTTAATGGATGATTATATTATCATCAGAAAATCAAAAAAAATTCCCCCTTCAACGCCTCAAAAACAAGAGGATGAAGGGAAAAAAATCACCGGCAAGGTTATGTCTTATGAAGACGGGAAACCCATCCCCGGGGTGAACGTGTTTATTAAAGGCACCGCCATAGGTGCAGCCACGGATATTGATGGAGAATTTAGCCTTGAAGTTCCCGAAGATGCAGAAATATTGGTTTTTTCGATTGTAGGCATGGAAAAAAAGGAAATCAAAATCGGCGACAAAACGCATTTTGAGGTCACATTAAAACCGTCTCAAATTGGCTTAGACGAGGTTTTAGTAGTAGGTTACGGAACTGAAATCCGGAGAGACCTTACGGGCTCTATCAGCAAAGTAGAAATTGATGAGGAATCCAGCTTTGGAGAAGCCAGCTTTGAAAAATACATGCAAGGCAGAACCTCAGGCGTATTAGTGAAGCAAGCCAGCGGAAAACTGGGAGAAGCTATAACCATGCGCATTCGCGGGTCATCTTCATTATCGGCCAGCAACCAACCTCTTTATGTAGTAGACGGGATGCCTATCACATCTTCGAGCCAGAGTAGCATTGGCAACGCGCCTACCAGTCCGCTCACAGATATTAATTTTGATGATATCAAATCCATTGAGGTATTAAAAGACGCTGCGGCCACTGCCATATATGGGTCACGAGCCTCCAACGGCGTTGTGCTGATAACTACCAAAGAAGGCACGAAAGGAGACGCCACCTATAACCTGAAGTACGAATCGGGAGTGAATCAGCCAAGTCAAATGCGCGATTTTATGAATGCCAATCAGTATATGACGATCATAAATCAATCGCTGGAATCTGCTAAAGATCCGGAAACAGGTCTTATCATGGGCCAAACTACGGAGCAGCTAAAAGATCTCTACATTCCGGGCTGGCGCGAGGGATACAATGAAGACTGGCAAGGTCAGGCTTTCCGCGATGCCGGCATGATGCAAAAAGTCAATTTTTCTTCACGGGGCGGTACACAAAAGACACAGTTTTATACTGGTATCACTTACGAAGATCAGGAAGGTATCATCATCGGAAACAATCTGAATAAAATAAGCGGTCGCCTCAACCTTACGCATGAAGCAACTAAGCGCTTAAAGTTCGGGGCTAAAATGAATTATGTCAGAACGAATCTTGATCGTGTAGTTGAAGATAATGCCTGGGCCAACCCGATGCAGTTGTCTGCTATACCTCCAGTACAGCCAATTACAGACCCGGAAACCGGAAGATATAATACCAATACGGTTTATTATAACGCTTTGATAACGCATCGCGATGCCAGCCTTACTCAAAAAGTAGACCGTGTTTTTATCAATGCTTTTGCCAACTATAACTTTGGCGGCGGTTTTTCTTTCCGGTCAGAGTATGGAGCCGATTTGCTCAATCAACGCGAAAAAAACTATTTCGGCAGAGAAACCAACTGGGGTCAGCCGGCAGGAGAGGCTTTTACACGCTACAACAGCGTAAACAACCACAATACAAACAACTATTTTTCTTACGACAGCACTTTCAATGAAAAACATAAGTTATCTGCCGTTGCCGGGATGTCTTTTCAAAAAACCAACATCATTGGTAATTCAATCCGGGGACAAGGTTTCCCTACCGATGATTTTGAAAACATGTCTAATGCGGCTGAAATAACAGCATATTCAGGCAATGAATACGCAAACAGCTATTTGTCATATTTTTCCCGCGTCAATTATAAATACAAAGACCGCTATTTGTTGAACCTGAGTGGCCGAATTGACGGTTCATCCCGATTTGGTGAAGACTCACGTTACGGATTTTTTCCCGCCGGATCAGTGGGCTGGATTCTTAGTGAAGAAAATTTCATGAAGGATATTGAAGATATAAGCTTCTTAAAACTTAGAACAAGTTACGGCGTTACAGGAAACTCCTCCATCGGAAACTACGAGGCATTGGGACTGTTTACGGGTGTGAATTACGCAGGAATCACAGGGTTGTTGCCACAACAATTAGCCAGCCCAAATCTGAAGTGGGAAACAACCACCCAGTTGGATGTTGGTATCGATATCGAATTTTTAGATGAACGGTTCAATCTTCAAATGGATTATTATGAAAAACACACCAAAGACTTGTTGCTCTTCCGCTCTCTCCCGGCTAACAGCGGCTTTTTATCCATAACAAAAAACATTGGGGAGATGGAAAATAAAGGCTTTGAATTTGCGCTTACATCGCACATCCTGAAAAAGAAATTCAAGTGGACCAATAAATTCAACATTTCTCACAATACCAATAAAGTTGTCAGCATAGACGGGCCTGAAATTTCATACGGCCAAAATTATGCTATAGAAGGTGAGGAAATCGGGGTGTTTAAAATGGTGGAATATGCTGGTGTTCATCCATTAACAGGCGACGCGCTGTTTTATCTTAATGATGGCAGTGGATTAACTACCACAAATTATAACGAAGCTGAAAAGGTTATTGCAGGTACTCCCAGCCCGGATTTCATTGGAGGTATGACGAACGAATTTTCTTACAAGAACTTCGACGCTTCCTTTACACTCAATTTCGTTTACGGGAATGATGTGTATATGAGCGGCGGGCGCTACTTATCAGCGAATGCTGAATGGTGGGACAATCAAACCACCGATCAGTTGGACCGATGGCAGCATCCCGGTGATGTAACAGATGTTCCGGAACCAAGGTTCGGCTCTGCCAATGGCTCCCAGCACTCTACCCGCTACCTGTATGACGGCTCTTACCTTAGAATGAAAGACCTGACAATCGGGTATAACCTGCCCTCAGAATGGATCAAGAAAATGAATATCCAAAAGCTGAGGCTTTATATATCCGGACAAAACCTGTTTACCCTGACCAATTATCCTGGCTACGATCCTGAGGTAAACAGTCTCTATACCGGCGCGTCAACACAAGCCAATAACATTCAAAGCGGAGTAGACTATTTTACAGCACCGCAAATCAAACAGTATATGTTTGGTATTAATGTCAGCCTTTAGTAGAACCTAAAAATTTTAAAATTATGAATAAAACGATTTATATACTATTTCTCACAATAGCTACCTTGTTTTCAGCATGTGACAGCGAGCTTGATTTAGAACCTCAGCAGTCGATATCCGCTGATATGGCGCTAAACACTGCAGAAAACGTACAGTCTGCCTTAGTAGGTGCTTACCTTGAAGCACGCGGACGATATGTTCTGGGGAGCCAGTTCAACGAATACGCAGAGCTGCTTGCCTCTTCGGGCGATTTGCAGTTTGTGGGTTCTCATAAAGAACCGAAAGAGATGATCGATAAAAACATGACGGTCAATAACAGTTACGTGCAAGCAACGTGGGAGGATGCATACAGAACGATAAACGTAGCAAATACGGTTCTGACAGCGCTTGATGTTGTGAATGAACAAGAACGCGACCGTGTGAAAGGCGAATCGCTTTTTCTGCGGGGATGGATTCATTTTGAAATGGTACGCCTTTGGGGCCATCAATATGTTCCGGGCGAAGACAACACTCAACCCGGCATCCCTTTAATGACAGAAGCAACATTGGCTGCAGAAGATGCTGAACCGGCAGCAAGAAATACAGTAGAGGAATGCTATACGCAAATCACCCAAGACCTGGAGGAAGCCGAAGATTTGCTTCCGGAAGCCAATGGCATTTTTGCTACCACTTATGCTGCCAGTGCGATATTATCGCGGGTGTATCTGCAGCAAAACAATTACCTTAAAGCGGCCCAAAAAGCCAACCGGGTAATTGAATCCGGGATGTTCTCGCTTACAGAAAAGCCCCAGTCCGCCTTCAACAACAGCGAAAACTCACAAGAAGACATCTTTGCCTTTCAGAATACAAACTCGAGCAACACTATCTGGCTGACGCAACGCTATGCCAGTCTCAGCGGGATGGGACGAGGAGATTATCAGATGGCTGAAGATTTCTTTACCTTGTTTGATGATAACGATATCCGGGGTCATATCCAGGAACAAACGGAAGACAACTACACGTATGAAAACATTGACAGCATGTATTATATCGGTGTTGGTTCCATTCGCAGCGGAGGAATAAACACTTACAAATATGCCAATTACTATACGGTAATCCCTTCCATCCGTCTGGCCGAAATGTATCTTACACGCGCCGAGGCCAATTTTGAGCTTGCAGAAACAGGAGAAACAACAATTGGCTCAAGCACACCAACCGAGGATATCAACATCATTCGGAATCGTGCTCAGGCGCCTCTTCTTGAGGAAGCTGTAAGCCGCCAGCAAATCAGGGATGAACGATACCGTGAATTATGCTGGGAAGGCTTCAGGCTTCACGACCTGCGCAGGTGGGGTGAAACGATAGACGGCTTGCCGCCCAGCGCTGGCAGTTTGCTTTTGCCTGTCCCTGAAAGGGAAATGGAAACCAATGATTTATTGGAACAAAATCCTCATTATCAATAATTTAAAAACAAACATGATGAAAATAAAAAATCGTACAGCCCGGGTCAGGTTATTAACTGTTTTAACACTTCTGGCTCTTTTGTTAAGCAGCACAGAAACAGTTAAATCATGCACATCCGTTATCATATCAGGTGAATATACGCCTGACGGCAGACCCTTAATGTGGAAACACCGCGATACGGGGGAACTGGATAATAAAATCCTTTATATGGATGGTGGGAAATATCCTGCTATGGCCCTGGTGAATACACCCGACAGCCTGGCAAAACACATCTGGACAGGTTATAACTCAGAAGGGTTTTCTATCATGAATACGGCTTCTTATAACCTGAATTACGACACCATAGAAGAACAGGGTCAGGAAGGTGCATTTATGAAAAAAGCACTTCTGAATTGCAGCTCTCTGGAAGATTTTGAAAAGCTTCTTGATACCGCTGCCAAACCGCTTGAAGTAGAAGCAAATTTTGGAGTTATTGACGCTCATGGAGGCGCTGCTTATTATGAAACCGGCAATTTTACCTATACAAAAATTGATGTGAACGATCCCAAAGTGGCACCGCATGGCTATGTAGTACGAACCAACTATTCGTTTACCGGGAAAGCTAACGATGGCGCAGGCTATATACGCTTTTCCACGGCTGAAAGGTTGTTTTATGAAGCTTCAGGAGAAAACAACCTGAGTGTGGAATTTATTATCAATGAAATGAGCCGTTCCCTCGCCAACTCCCTTACAGGGCAAAGTAAAAAACAATGGCTTCAGAAAAATGCATCAACGGATAACTTTGTGTATTTTGATGATTGCATCAACCGTTATTTTACTTCTTCCTCCGTTCTTGTGCAGGGCGTAAAGCCTGAAGAATCAGCAGAATTTACTACGATGTGGACAATTCTCGGATTTCCGCTGACATCTGTGGTTACTCCGGTATGGCTTACTGAATCAGGCCAGCTACCGGAAATTCTAACCGCCCCTGTGGGTAAAGAAGCTCCTTTGTGCAACATGGCGCTGAAGCTAAAAGAACGGATGGTGCCCTCCACAAGAGGCAGTACAAAATATTACATCAATACAACCAAAGTGATGAATAAACAAGGAACAGGTATTACACAACAATTACAGCCGCTTCATAGTAAAATGTTGACCATATCAATGGAGAAACTCGAAAAATGGCGTGAAAACAAGGCTGTTGATGAAAAAGAAATCACTAACTATTATAAATGGATAAGCCAGGAGATTGAAAAAGAATACAACGAACTTTTTGACTTATAGTATTATTCCTGAAAACCAAAATTTTCTAAATAAAACGCAAAAAACCATGAAACAAATAAAAAAAACACATACCGTAACTATTTTAAGCATATTACTTATCGCTTTCTCTTTTATTTCATGTGAAAAAGATGAAGACAAAAAACAACCAACAGCCTGCTTTGAAGCTGATAAGCAAACAGCTATTGTTAATGAAAATATCAACTTTAGTAACTGCAGTGAGGATGCCACTGCCTTTTACTGGGAGTTTGATGACGGCACAACTTCAGTAGAACACACTCCATCGCATGCATGGGATTCTGCAGGCTCCTATGAGGTTACCTTGCAGGCACTTGCAGGAGAAGAAGCTGACATAGAAACTATGACAGTAACCATTGAGCCAAACCCTGCACCTGTAGCTTGTTTTGAAATATCCCAATCTACTGTAAAAGTGGGAGACACGCTTGAAATCATAAATTGCTCTGAAAAAGCTGACAACTATGAATGGGATTTCGGGGATGGAACAACCAGTTCTGAAGAAGTTCCGGAACATGCCTATGAAGCTCCCGGCAGCTACACGGTTTCATTAAGGGTAGATAATGAGCATGGTAGTGATGAAATAACTTCTGATGTGGAAGTAGTTACAAGTGGTGTGTTGCTAACAGACGGGTTTGAAGGTTACGAAGATTTTGCATTAAACTTTGGTGACTGGGAAATGGTGGATAACGATGAAGCACCTACTTATGGCGTTTCAGGTGTAGATTATCCCAATTATGGTTATGTAGGATCTTACATCGTTTTTAATCCTTCTAAAACAGAACCTCCATTAACTGATGATGATCAGTATCTTGCGCATAGCGGCGATAAATATGCAGCGTGCTTTTCAGCCAAAAACGTGTCAAGCAACGATGACTGGCTGATTAGTCCGGAAATAACACTGGGCGAAGGCTACACGCTTACAGTCTATATTAAATCGCTATCTGATGAATATGGCCCGGATTATTTTCAAATACAAGCTCGTGAAGGGGAAACTGTACACTGGTTAACGCCAGAAGGGGAATCTGTACAACCACCTACAGAATGGAAAAAATACAGTTATGATCTCGCTTCTCTTGAAGACAAAAGCGTGACCATACATATAGGTTGCCTCTCAGAAGATGCTTTTGCATTAATGGTAGATGATATTATGGTAACTAATGAAGAAGGCAAAGTAATCATGAAACAAGACTTTGACCAAAGTACAGATTCAGAGTCATTAAAACATACAAGAGAATAGTTTTAGTTAGGGTTTTAGTAAAAAACCGGCTTTCCTGTAAAGAGTTTTTCTTGATGGAAAGCCGGTTTTCTTGTTTATTTCAAATTGATGTTGCCATAAATATTCGAGTCGTTGAGAATATACAACGACTCGAAATTGATTACGTGTTCTATTGAATGACCAACTTCTTTACAGCTACATGTTTTTTCTGATTATAAAAATGAACTGTATAAACACCACTGCCCAATTCAGGCAATGCAAAAGTAGTTATATTGCCTTGCATTTGTGCATCAAAGACTTTGTTACCAGCAGCGGAGAATATTTCCATTGTGACATTATTTATCCCTTCAACGTCAACCGTTATGAATCCTTTTGCAGGATTAGGATAAAGAGCAATTTCCCTGTTGAGTTCATAACCGGAAACATCTGTAATGATATCACCTTGCAATTTAATGTTATCCACAGACCACTCAGATGCGCCTTCCTCAGGGTTAGAGGAATAAACAAAAGCTATATAAACAGCACTGCCATCAACAGATGAAAGATCAATTTCTCCCGATGACACCCAGTTAAAGTCGGTCTCTGACCACTCAGCTTCGCCGGTGATGTCGGTCCATGTACCTTGCTGGCTCGGGTCGCTTTCCCCATCATAATCAGAAGAATATTTCAGCTCCAGCGGAAACCCGTCATAATTGGTGGCGTTCTCAAACATAAAGATTTCATTTTCGAAATCATTCATGTTAAAAGCCGGGGAAATCAGCCAGTCTTCATTTTCAAGCGGTTCGCCGTCGTAGCCACTTATATTGGCATAATCCCGGTCTCCGTAAGTATCCTGATACCATGTCTGCTCCCCTTCAACGCTGAAAGCCATCCAATCTCCCAGGTCTTCCTCAAAACCCTGGAAATAGATTGCCTCGATTATTGAAAAAGTAGTATCGGAATCATCCATGGGCTCCCCGTCAGAGGCATCTGACAAAACAATTTTATAGTCATCACCCTCTGCAAGGTCAGCAGGAATATCCCAGCTATAAGAACCGGTATTCTCCACAGCTTCTTCTATTACCATAGATTCTGTACCCGACAATTCTATTTTAATGTCATTAGACAGGTTGTTTGAAGTCCAGGTAATTTCGTAAGTTTCCCCTCTGATCCACTGCTCAAGGCCATTAGGAGAAGTAACTGTAATTTCTTCCTCTGTAGCTTCATCTACAACTAAATTATCAACTTCCCAGGCTCCGGCATTAACTGTTGTACTGGTATAACGAAAAGCAATGTAAACATCCGTCATCCCGTCATAACTTGACAAGTCAACAGGATCAGGCGAAAAAAAGTCCCATGAATCTCCCTCAGCGCGATTGGTGACTTCCATCACGTCCCAATCCGCATCGTTAGGATCTCCCTCGCCGGAATAGTTTGTTGAAACCATGACTTTATTGTTACCTTCTACATCATCTTCATAATTGATGGCTTCAATAAAAGTCAGACGAACCTGCTCGTGATCTGTCAAATCCAGCGAAGGGGATATCAACCAGTCTTCGTTTTCTGTTGGCTCTTCTGCATCATAATCATAACCCTCCATGTGGGCACAACCCGGAGGATTTCCGTACTCTTGCCAGTGCCAGACAAAATCGTCATTAACAACACTGTACTCCGTGTAATCACCTAAATCTTCATCAAATGTTTCCTCGTGAATGACCTCCCGTGTCTGTCCGAATGACATCAGCGAAATCATAAGAAACGCTGTGGCGAAAAATGTAATTCGTTTTTTCATTTTTAATTTTTTTAGTTTAACAATTATTAAGTTTTTAAGAATATTGACATGAAAATGCCAAAAAAGTAAATGTAAGAATTTATTGTTGAAATAGCTAATAAAAGTGCTAAGCTGACTAAATAAATACTATTGAGGAAAGGAAAAATTACACATAAAAAAGCCGGAGCTATCAGCACCTCCCCACAGAGAGGGTTTCTGTCAATTAACGTTCTAAATAGACCTGACAGCGTCTGTCGACGCTGTCAGGTCTAATTAAAAAGCTGATTGACAACCTTTCAGCGTACGCAGCTCCTGAAAGCGTTTAACTCAGAAATGATTTTTTGGACAGCCTCTCAGACTCTTCATCCCCTCTGCTCAGTCTTCCATTTCATTTTTCAGCTTCCGGCGGTAGTCATAGTATTTTCT
>JBNJGK010000094.1:0-11744 GCA_051747665.1 Bacteroidota bacterium
TCAAACGGATTAGGCGCTGCACTGTGGCTTATTGCTGAAGCCGCCGCAAAAGCAGGCGCTTCCGTCGTCAGCAATATTCCACCTGAAAAGCACCTTACGTTACCTTCTCTCCCGCCTGCAATCACTTCATAACTCATGTCTCCGGTAACATCCGGGATTACGCCCAGACCGTCGATAGGTTCTGTGTAGGCTTTTTTCATGATTTCAGCGCCATCAGCGCCACTAAGAATATAAACATAATTATTCTGATAGAGTGTCCCTATAGCTACATCAGGAGTGTCGTCGCCATCCACATCATTCATCATGCGTACATTCCAGCACTTATCTTCGAGTGCAGAGGTCCAGATAAACTCCCCGGAATTTCCATCGATGGCCGACATCATCGTTCCGCTATGTGCTGCTACGATATCAGAATAGCTGTCGTCATTAAGAAGCCCAGCATTTTCAAACCTCAAAATCAGGTTACTGCCCAGGCCACCTTGCTCAAGTATTTCTCCATCAGTGGCATCCACCAAAAAGTAATTTCCTGAAAAATCGCCGGCGATGACATCAGGTATTCCATCGCCTGATATATCAGACAAATATGATAAAGCCCAAACCGAGGTACCCGGAGTAGTAAACGACCATACTTCGTCACCATCAGCGCCGCTCAGGCCTCTGACGCTGCCCTGGCTTTCAGACTCATTTGTAGCGCCGGCAATTACGTCAGCTATGCCATCACCGGTAAAGTCACTAACCCCAATTACGCTATAAGCTGTTCCTCCTGTATAGGTATCCCAAATTAAATCACCATTGGTTCCATCCAGGCAAAATACGCGTTTCGGGCCCGTGTCATCCGCGTCATCGCCAACAGCAGCCAGTACGTCAGGCACGCCATCATCGTTATAGTCAAATTTGGCAAAAACCTGGTAAACCCAACCACCGGAGCCATACATGTCTGTATCGAATTTCCATAACATATCACCATCTTTGCCGGATAGCACCCTTACCGAGCGGTCTCCTCCTGTGGTTCCCACTACGATATCATCAAACAGGTCTCCATCCAAATCTGCTGTGCGCATCATACTGTTCTGATGGTAGAGGTTACCGGAATAAATTTCCGTTTCCCACAGCACATCTGCCGGATCATCTGCATTCCCGTTGAGGCAGCGAATGTAGTTATCTTCACTGGCTACTACCACTTCATATCTTCCATCGCCGTTCAGGTCTGGCAGATACTCAAAGGCTACCGGAGTATTGTCATAACCTTCGGTAATATAATGATGCCAGAGCTCCGCCCCCATCTCCTCAGGTGCAGGTTCTCCCGAACCTTCAAGATGAATACTTGTGGTGCTGTTCAAGGGATCATTGGAAGTCAGAATCACATCATCTTCATAAAGCTCAACTTCCTGCGGAAAAAACCAGAAAGACAACTCACCGGTTCCTAAAACGGGTATCTCCACAGGAAATTCCACATCATCCATATAAAACACTTCTTCGCTGATATCAGCGCTGTTTATCTGCAGGATTTCATCTCCCTGGTTCTCAACCTCCATTGTCCATCGCTCTGTAGCTTTTTCCCGGATGTTGCCGTAATTATGAGATGAGGATGAAAATTCTGCCGAAGGCCCTTCAAAGACACCATTTCCGGATAATGAAACCTCCGCTTCGCTGTTCATAGGGTCATTAGAAAGCACATAAATGGCATGATCCAACTCACCAAAATCCACGGGAGCAAAGGTAAGGGCTATCGTTGTTTCTTCTCCCGGCGGAACCGTGATGGGGAAAGATGCAGCGGAAGAAATTTCAGGATGATTAATCTCCAAGCCCTCTATTTCCAAATCCACTGCTCCGGTATTTCCTACGGTCATATCCCAGGTTTCGTCATCGTCTATATTTACCAGCCCGTAGTTGTGCGAGGCAACAGGGATATCAATGACCGGCGAGCCTGAGCCACTCAGGTTCACTTTATAAAGCCAGGAATTTTCTCCTTCACCTTCATCCGTGTACCAGAGATATTGTCCGTCCCAGGTAACACCTGAAGGCCCTTCTCCCTCACTGGGGAAACTGGCAATCAAGTCTCCGGAAGCCTTATCAATTTGGTAGATTGCATCGCCCCACGTATCGGCCATCCAAAGGTTTTCGCCCTCTACGGTTAAATCCCACGGCTGATTATCAGGGGCAGGAAAGTCATTCAGCACATTACCTTCATCATCGGTTTTATAAAGATGGCCATCGGGGTCATAATAAGCTGCTGACCAAAAATCGCCATCATCATAAGCTATCCCGGACATGTAATGCGCCTGCAGCTCAAACTGGCCTGTTTCATTCCCGTCAAAATCAAAAGCGACAGCCTGGGCCGGGTCAGAAGAACTTCCTTCCTGGCTGACAGACCACAGATATTCGCCATCATAGGTTAACCCATAGGCATCCTCGATGGGTGCACTAAATAAAAGTTCGTAATCGCCCGTTTCAGGGTCAATCTGAAAGATACGATCGCCGTCAACCCCATAAATTCCGCAATAAAGATTCGTGCCATCCCAAGCCAATCCGGAGGCGTTTTCGGGTATTTCATAGGTTGCTTCGATGGTCCAATCAAGCGTGTTTCGCTTGCTCTTTTCATCTGATGAAAAGGATTCACCGGATACTTTCTGCAATGCCGTCACAGGTTGATTTCCAGATTTTTCATCTTTCATTTTCGTATCGCTGTCAGGACTATCTTGCGCCAGCGCTAAAAAGGCCAGCAAACTCAGTAAAATTGTAAAAGTAGTTTTTAGCATAATTGGTTTAGTTTTAGTTGTACTTAGTTTTTTATCAATGGAAATTTTAGAACATTAGCTGTTCCTCCGTTTCCTTCATTGGAAATATATAATGTACCTTTTTGGTCGAAACATAAGCCTTCCGGCTGGAGAAAAATACGTTTGTTAAGGTCTTTTGCCGTTTTTAGCGAACCATGAGCATCATAAACAGCAAGCATGGTGGAGGTAAAGGATAGAATATAAATCTCCTCAGAATCAGGATGTATAGATATTGCAGATGGCTGAAAACGTATGTCTCCATTACTGTCCAGCATCGCGGCAAGCTTGTAGGAAATCTTCGCAAAAGGATTAAGGTTGCTGTAATCCATCAAATCATCCAGCTTAATTAACATTACAGGCGCTGTAAGAAGTTCATGATTGTTTAAATCAAATCGATACACCGCCCTGTATCCTTCCATGTCCAAATCATCGCTTAAAGAAGCTTTTCCTTTACAGGCAATCAACAGCGAATGTGACGCCTCATGATAAGTCAGTCCTTCGGCATCATTATCAGAAGACATCTCCGTATCAAAGCGAATGGTTTCCCTATTGGTATGCCGGTAATCCTTGACCCATCTGATATCACCATCACTTTCAAGCACATATGCATCTTCCCCGATCAATTCAATATCCTCATAATCTTTATCCGGCCCGAATTCGATCTCTTCTATCACTTTACGCTGAGCTGTATCGTAAATAAAAATTATTCCGTCTTCATCCTGTATGCACGCAAAGTGCCCTTCAGGGGTAAGATGTATCCCGCTGATTTCTTCAAGTTCGTCTGGCATAAGGTAGGTTTCAGAAGGATTTTCCAGATCGTAGGGCAAGGAATTCTGTGCTGACAGGCTAAAACCTGACAGAACAAGGATAATGATTATAAACCACTGATTTTGTGCAAATTTTACAACAACCATATCTAACTGAAATAAATTAAACCAGCCTCTAAATATAAGCAATCTGTAATAAAAAGAAAGTAATAGGCCATTTTTTTCTACTTTTGAAGTGATTAATGCAGATACTATGAAAATCACGGAAGAAGCAGAAAAACTGATTGAAAGCTGGCACAGGCAAAATCCGGATGACCACTTTGACTATCACGACTTACAGCACACCCGCGAAGTGGTCTATTACAGCAAGTTAATCGGTCAGGAAGAATCGCTTACTGACAAAGAACTGGAAATCGTGGAAATCGCTGCCTGGTTTCATGATACAGGATACATGAGAAGCACGGAAGAGCATGAAAAACACAGTGCAGAATTAGCCCGTGAGTTTCTGACTGGGAAATACCCCGAAGAAGATATATCCAAAATAGAAGAATGCATCAAAGCCACAAAAGTGCCTCAAAACCCGCAAAACAAAACAGAAGCGGTTCTGTGTGATGCCGACATGGCTCATCTTTCGCACCAGGAAAGTTTTATGCAAAAAAGCGAAAAACTGCGAACAGAATGGAACAATTTAAACAAAATTCATACTGACAAATACACATTCTGGGTGCAGTCGTTGTATTTTATGACCATGCACAGCTATAAAACAGAATATGGACAAAAATACCTGGCTCCCGGCAAAGAACTAAACATCCGGAGAGCCGAAGAAGAAATTCTTAAAAACAGTGAAAACCATAAATTAACAGAAGCAAAGCCCGACAAGAAGAATAAGAAGAAGAAAAAGGAAAGTTTCCCTGCACGTGGAATCGAAACCATGTTCCGCATAACGGGCCGGAATCAAATCAACCTCAGCGCGATTGCCGATAACAAAGCCAACATTCTGATATCCGTGAATTCGATCATCATCTCCATCATTGTTACCATGCTGGTGCGGAAATTCAGTGAATACCCCAACATCATTGTTCCCTCCATGATTTTCCTTTTAACCAGTTTAACTACTATGATCTTTGCCATTTTATCTACACGACCTAATATTAAGAAAGGCCGCTTTAGCGCTGAAGACGTCAGGCAAAAAAGAGTGAATCTCCTGTTTTTTGGTAATTTTTATAACATGCGACTGGATGAATATGATGCTGCCATTAAAGAGATTATGAAAGATTATGACGGCCTCTACAGCACCATGATAAAAGACCAATACTATTTGGGGAAAGTGCTGGGAAAAAAATACCGCCTGCTGCGAACAGCTTACACAATTTTTATGTTTGGATTTACAATCTCGGTGCTTTCTTTCGCTATCTTTGCAATCATGGTACCGGTACCTTAACCGATAAAAATTAACATTATGCAAAAATATTTTTTTACTACAATTGTTATCGTCCTCGTCATGGTAACTTTTGCCGTGCTGAATTCCAAAGTTGTTCCTATCAACTTCGGCTTTACGAAAATCAACATCTCGCTGGCGCTTACTATCTTTATCGTTTTTGCGATTGGGGCATTGGTAAGTTTCATTGTAACCACACCAACCCTGATGAGAAACAAAAAGGAAATCAAACGGAAGAACAAACAAATCAAACAACTACAAGACGAAAACAACCGTTTGAAAGAATCAGCAGAGCAAAACAGCGATGAGGAAATTTCTGGCGATAATGCTTACTAAAGCGATATCCCAAACCATAATGAAATATATTTACACTATTTCAGTAAACAAAACCAGGTTTAAAAAGCATTAGCCGTCTGGCTATTGGACAAATATGCCGTTAAATTCAGAAAAACCACAAAGCAATCAGATTTAAAATGAATGAAAACGGCTTATTTTGCATCATAAATAAACGAAAATTGTTATCATTGCGCTCAAAATTGGAGAACGAACTATGGAGCTAAGAGAAGTATTAAGTATTGCAGGCAAACCGGGTTTGCACAAGCTGGTTAAGCAAACCCATAACGGAATGATTGTGGAATCTTTAGACGGCGGGAAGCGGTTTCCGGTATTTGCACAAGACCAGATTTCATCACTGGAAGAGATCAGCATTTTTACTGAAACCGAAGATATGCCTTTGCGGGAAGTGCTGCAAAAAATAGCGGAGAAGCACGAAAACCAAAAGGCCCCTAATCCGAAAAAGATTTCTTCAGAGGAGTTGAAAAACTATTTCAGAGATGTAGTTCCGGAATATGATGAAGACCAGGTTTATGTTTCGCACATCAAAAAAATCATCTCATGGTATAACGCATTGCAGCAACATGATATGCTGGGATTGCTTGAAGAGAAAGAAGAAAAACCAGAGGGCGGAGATACTGCTGAAAACGAAGAATCCTCCCCTCAGGATAAGGAAACCGGTAAGGAAGAATAACACTAAGCTGCCTGCGGGCAGCTTTTTTTATAAATCCAAACAGCATGTACAAACAAGCCATCAAACCACTTTTTTTTCTGTTTCCGCCCGAAAAGATTCATCAGGTGGCTATGAATTTCATGAATCTGTTGAGGCGCATTCCGGGTGGAAAGGGGTTTATCCGAACGCTTTTTCAGGTGCATCATTCTTCGCTGGAGCGTAAGGTATTGGGTTTGACTTTTCCGAATCCGGTAGGCATGGCCGCAGGTTTTGATAAAGAAGGAAAATATTATAATGTGTTGTCGGATATGGGGTTTGGTTTTGTAGAAATCGGCACGTTCACCCCTGAAGGGCAGCCAGGAAATCCAAAGCCGCGGCTTTTCAGGGTTCCTGAAGATCATGCCCTGATCAACCGCATGGGTTTTAACAACAGCGGAGCAAAAGAGGCTGTAAACCGATTAAAAAAACAACCGCCAGAATGCATTGTGGGTGGGAATATTGGTAAAAATACGGCTACACCAAACAATAAGGCAACAGATGATTACAGCGCCGCTTTTGAAACCCTTTACCCTTTTGTGGATTATTTTGTAGTCAATGTGAGCTGTCCTAACATCACAAACATGAAGGAATTGCAGGATAAGGATGCGTTGCTGGAAATCCTGACGACAGTAACTTCCCTGAATGCTAAAAAAATCTCACCCAAACCGGTCTTGCTGAAAATTTCGCCTGATTTGAACTGGAGTCAGATAGACGACACGCTTGACATTGTAAATAAAACCAAAATAGACGGCATCATCGCTACCAATACTTCAATATCACGTCAAAATCTCAAAACGCCGGAAAAAGAAGTTGAAAAACTTGGTAACGGTGGGCTCAGCGGAAAGCCTATACGCAATCGATCAACCGAAATCATCAGATACGTAGCCCAAAAAACACAAAAGACTCTTCCGATTATCGGCGTGGGAGGAATCATGACTCCCGAGGATGCCATGGAAAAATTAGAAGCCGGCGCCGACTTAATTCAGGTTTATACCGGGTTTATTTATGAAGGGCCGTTTATTGCAAAGCGCATCAACAAAGCCCTGCTCATGAAAAAATAAACCATCACGTTAAGTTTACTCATTTTCTTCACCTGGCTCTTCTTTTCCGGCCAGTCTTTTCTTCAGATTCAGGTTTTCTTCCATCAGGTTGTCAATGGTTTCCTTTTGCTTTTTGCGTTGGTCATCCATTTTATTAAGCCGGTCTTCCATTTGTTCAAGCTGTTGCTTGTAATCAGCAATAAAATCCTTGAGTTCAGAATTTTGGCGACTGGCTTCGCGTAAATCCTGCTTCAGCTTATCAAACGTAGCAGAGTCTTCTTCATGAGTTTTGTCACTTTCCTGCGAAGTTTTTTCCAGGGCATTTTTGCGCTTGATAACGCTGGCCATGTCTTTTATCAATTGTGAGGCTATCTGGTCTGAGTTTGCCATAATATTTTACTCCTTAATAATTTTTAATCTTGTCCCTACTTTCACATCCGAGGGGTCATCAATCCCATTATCGTCCATGATTTTTTTGTGCTTGCTGCCGTCGTCAAAATATTTTCTGGCTATAGAGTATAGCGTTTCGCCTGCTTTCACATTATGATAAACAACTTCCGGTTTATCTGATGGTTCAGTGCTACTCCGGTTCTCAGCAGGACTTTGCCGGCTTTGTGTTCTTTCGGCAGAAGTCCGGCGTGCGTTTTGGTCTGAGGTGTCTGACTGGTCATCCTCAGAAGAAGGTATTACTCGACGGAATCCCTCGCCTTCAGTGGTATCTTCACCCTGCCTCAGATCAAAGAGCTCCTGCTGCAGCTCGGTATTTTGCTTTCTGAGCTCCATAATTTCATCGTTTTTAGCCTGTATCTCCATACGTGTGTAGCGACTCGAAAATCCATCCGAAAAGAGAAACATATAACCAAGTACCGCGAGAACCACTACCAGCAAAAAGCCCATGCCAATAATGACCTGCTGCTTGGCTTTCACTTCCCTGTTCAACCTGTTGATATTTCTAAAAATCGTTAAATCTGTATGGCAATTGGGGCATTGACGCAACGATTCGGGTATTCCCTTATGATTACAAACCGGACAATCCATGTTTTCTAATTTTTTCCGAAAATTACACTTTTATTATTAATGATGCAAATATCAGCACAGGTTCGTTGTTTTTCCAAATGTTTTTCAGAAAAGATATCATGGATCTTGCATTATGTTGATATACGGGATGTGTTATTAACTCAATTTTAGCAATTGTCTGTTCGTAATTGGTAATCAGTGTTTGTAGACAGACACTAATTATGCCACAGGCTCAAGAATCTGTGAAAAGCAGTTGCATCTGCTTAATCTGTGTTCCATTCTTTTGTTTACCGAACTAATAATCTACAAACCTCGAAGCACCCGAACTTTTTAAACTCAACTTTTGAGTACCTTAATTAAGGAATAATTGTGTAATTTTACAAATGCAATCAGAAAAGATAAACACCATCTTGAACCATAATATAATGTGAATCGGTATGAACAATTCCCTTTCAGTTAACCATATAAAAGCTTTCAAAATCGCTTTCATTATACTGATATTTATTTTCTTACAGCCAGCAGCAAGTTACTCGCAAAAAACCGATTCGCTCATTGCTGAATGGCAAAAAATGCAACAGGACACCGCGGCACTACCAAAAGTAAAAACACTTGTCGAAATTGGTAAAACCCTGCGCCATCACTATCCGGATTCAGCACTGCATTATTACAAACTTGCGGAAGATATTGCCCGGAAAAACAACCTTACAGAAATGGAAGCCACAGCTATAAGCGCTCAGGGTGGTACTCATTACGTCAAAGGAGAGTATGATCTTTCATTGGAAGACTTTATGCAAAGCTTAGAACTGTATGAAAAAACAGGCTATAAGCAGGGCATTGCCAACGGACTAAACAATATCGGCCTCATACAAAATATGCTGGAAGACTATGATGAAGCCATAAGTTATCATGAGCGCTCAATAGAAAGAAGCCTTAAAACGCAGGACACATCCTCGCTGTTCAAAAACTACCTGAACCTGGGTGTTAATTACATCGGGAAAAAGATGCCTGATTCGGCTCTGCATTTCTTGTATCGCTCCCTGTCGATGCAAAAGCGCTATTCAAAAAGAGAGCTGGACACAGCATCATGTGTTAATCTCATAGGAGAGGCACATTATATCGCCGGAGATTATGACAGCGCACTGATGAAATATAAATCCGTTATTGAACTGGGAGAACAAACCACCCCCTGGGAGCTGAGTTATGCCCATACAGGCGCCGCGAAGGTGTATCAGGAAAAGAAAGCTCACGTAAAAAGCACAATCCATGCCTCAAAAGCTCTTGAAATGGCTGAGCAGATGAATACCAAATGGGATCTTCAACGTATTACGAAAATCCTGGCCGAAAACTATGCTGCCACCGAGCAATGGGAAAAGGCATATCACTACCATACGCTTCATAAAAAATACAGCGACAGCGTTTTTAATGAACAAAAGCAAAACCAAATCAACTACTTACGGCTGCAGCGCAAGGAAATCGAAAACAAAAACCTGGAACGGCAAAACCGCCTGAAAGAACTTCAGCTCACAAAACGCAACCACCAAATGTGGGGCATTGCAGGCATCAGCATTGCCCTGATTGTACTGGCGCTATCCCTTTACAGAAACAACGCCCTGAAAACCAAACTCAACAGAAAGCTTAAACAGAAAAATGAAGCCATCGCCCGAAAAAACCAGGAGCTGAGTGATTTAAATACCACAAAAGACATCCTTTTCAGGGTCATGGCGCACGATCTGAAAAATCCGCTGAGTCTGGTTATCTCTTACACAGAAATGCTGGAAGAAGATTTTGATGATTTTGAAGAAGCTGAAATTAAAGACTTCATTCAAAAACTGAACCGGGCATCAAACGACGGACTGATGTTGCTGGAAAACCTTATGGACTGGGCCCGTTCCCAAACCGGCGCTATAGAAGTAAAACCTGAAAAAATCAACATCAGTGAAATTGTATCGGAAATCCTGGCGTTAGTCTCGCACAATGCTGAATCTAAAAACATCCAGATTCAGAACAACATTTCAGATGAAACTCCGGTTTGGGGCGATCCGAATATGACCTCGGCAATTTTAAGAAATTTGCTCACCAACGCAGTTAAGTTTACCAATCCTGGCGGAAAAGTCTCCCTCAGCGCCCAAAAGAAAGAGAATATGATGGAGATAACGGTTGAAGACGATGGCATGGGAATGGACGATAGTACATTGCAAAGCCTTTTTGATATCAGCCTGAAGAAATCCCGTGAAGGAACCCAAAAAGAAAAAGGGACCGGACTGGGATTGATTATTTGTAAGGATTTTACGGAAAAGCAAGGCGGCAGTTTGAAAGTCAGCAGCGCAGAAGACCGCGGAAGCCGCTTTCGGTTTACAATTCCCTTAGCCGGGCATTAAGGCTCGTCGTAATCCGTGTTTATCAATACAAAACTGTTCCAGGCATACTTCCCGGTATTTTTGATTTGGCCGGTTACCGTAATTAAAGTGCGGCGCTGTTTCAAAGAGGGGATTTCTGCCTGCCAACTGCTTTTCTTTTCCTCAAGCTCTGTTTTCTTTCCGTTGATAAAACACTGCAACGTGCCGCTCACCACATTACTATCCGTCCGAAACCGGAATACTGAAGCCACTGTATCCGTTGTGGATTTCGGAGACAATACCTCTAATGGTAAACCCAGCATACCAGCTTTATCCTTAAAGCTACTTAGAGTGGCAAAAGGACCTCCCATCGGAAAGCGTGGAATCGCAAACCGTTTGCCTTGCTTGTGCATCACGCCTGAGCGCTGTGCTGTAGCCGCTTCAAAACCCATAGCCTTTGCTTTCTTCTGCATTTCGGCATTGTATTCCCCGTAAGGGTATGAAAACAGCGTTGGACGAAAATTTAAATGCGCTTCAAAAAGGCTTTGCGCTTTTTCCACATCCTGCACAAACAGCTTCAATGGCGCCTCTTCGTTAAGAAAATGCGGATGATTGTGCGAATGGTTGCCAATTTCCACGCCTGCCGCCCGTGCCTCTTCCAATTGCTTCCAGCTCATAAAGTCATCACCACCCACATAAGCCGTATTCACAAACAAAGTAGCTGGAATATCATACTCTTTAAGCAGCGGCATCGCATTTTCATAAAACGTCAAATAGCCGTCATCTACCGTCAGAACCACAGGATTTTCCGGCAGATTTCCTGCATCCATCTTGTTCAACGCATCAGAGAGCGTTAAGGCAGAAAAATTATTTTCATCGAGATAAGCTAAATGCGCTTCAAAAACGTCAAGGGAAATGTTTGTGGCCGGATAGCGGTCATCTCCAAAACGATGATACACAAACACTGGCACAGACTGGGCTGCCAAGTCCACAGCAATGAAAAGCATGGCAGAAAGCAACAAGAATATCGTTCGCATACGTGTTTTATTTTGATAACGAATATACCCCGGTAATCGTTCACAAGTAATAAAGTTTGTGCGTTTTTAAGTTAGGGAAGTTTTTAAGTTGGTCAGTTACTTAGTTTGTTAGTTGGTAGGTTTGGATATTGATTTTGTATGTGTAATGTGTTTACGTGCATAGGTGTTTATGTGTTTAGTTCAAAGTTGGCAGTTGGCAATAAGCAGTTGGCAATTAAAAATTTCGGGTTTTGGATGCATGTATGAATATTTAATAAGTGGTAATTAAGTAGTCAATTTTGGTCATT
>JBNJGK010000095.1:0-11687 GCA_051747665.1 Bacteroidota bacterium
AGGTACTTTTAAACAACTAATCACCAAACGGTTCCAGCTTTTCCATTTTCTTTTTAAGCAATGCTTCCTTTGAAGCTCCGTAGCTGTAATTAATTGCAGCTCCTTCCCAATCGCCATACATAGCATTAGGTAATACGATAAAACGGCTTCCGAAGGCTTCCTTGTATTTATCCGTGGCATCGAAACGCTCTAAAATAGTTCCTCCCTCAAAAACTTCTGAAAAGTCTGCCAGGTTATCGCCTATAAGCAAAACAATCTCGTGGTTTTCACTGATTTTATCACGCCTTTCCTTTTTTCCTGATGTTGTAGTTTTCAGGAAAATATGATCGTCATCCGCTGAGGGAAAATCAAGATGCCGCAAGTTTTTAAGCGTAGGCTTTCTGAGGGAGTCATGACGGTTAGAAACATAAAAAACTTCTACACCTTTTTCATGCGCATAATTCAAAAACGCTACCGCTCCCGGTAAGGGATTCGCTTCTGCTTTATTGCACCACGCAGCCCAATATTCAGGGTATCTTTTGTTTTCCATAATAAGCCTGGCCTGGTGCGGACTGTTATCCAATACGGTTTCGTCAATATCTACAACAACAGCCTGCTGCTTTGATAAACCGGCCTTTCTGAGCGACTGGTCAAGCCGATAGCGTGCCAGGTTGAATGCCTGATAAGAAAGCGCACGCATTTCTGCGGCAGTTTGATGGTAAAGTGTGGCCTGAAGTGCCTCATGTGATCTTGTGATATCTTCTTTTGGCTCTTTTTCCGGGCTTTTTTGGTTGCACCCGGAAAGCAAAGCAACAGTAAGAATAGCTAAAATGAAACGTATCATAATGTTAAAGCTGTTTTGGGGGGTAAATATAAAACAAATCGGGTTATTCAGCCTTTTGGTTGAGTTCTTTTTCCCACTCTGCTATTTTTTGCTGATAAGCAGCAATCGTTGCAGAGTGAACCGCGTCCTGCACTTCTCCGCGGCCTACCCATCCATTGCCTTCATTGACGTACTCTGTTTCGAGCATGTTTTTTAAATCCGTTAGCGTAAAGTCGGTGCTGCGTCTCTGTTCGTCCACATAAGCGCAGACATCATCAAAAACCTGGTGAAATTTTCTTTCGATAGCCTTATCTGCCATTTTTTCTTTATATAACAATTTTAATGATTATTATGTTGATACCAAATAAAAAAGAAAGGCACCTCATGGGTACCTTTCTTTCGTGTTATATCGAAGAATTTGTTTTATTCTTCATTTTTAGTATAGTCCATCTCGGCCATGCGCTTATAGCTTTCATAGCGCCACTTTGCATTGGCTTCTGCTTCAGCAAACAGCTTGCGGGCTTCTTCCGGGAAACCTTTCTTGAGGGCTGTATAGCGAACCTCGCCATTGAGGAAGTTTTGGAATTGCGACCAGTCTGGCTCTTTTGAGTCGAGCGTGAACGGATTCTTTCCTTCTGCTTCCATAAGTGGATTGTAACGATAATTGTGCCAGTAGCCTGCTTTAACTGCTTTGTCTTGTTCTTCCTGAGACTTGCCCATACCTGCACGGATGCCGTGAGCAATACATGGAGAATATGCAATAATAACTGAAGGGCCTGGATAAGCTTCCGCTTCTTTCATGGCTTTGAAAAACTGCGTCTGGCTTGCTCCCATAGCTACCTGTGCTACATATACATATCCATAACTCATGGCCATAACGCCAAGGTCTTTTTTACGGATTTTCTTTCCAGAAGCGGCAAACTTAGCTACTGCTCCTGCCGGCGTGGCTTTAGACGATTGACCACCGGTGTTGGAATAAACCTCTGTATCTACCACCAATACGTTAACATCTTCACCAGAAGCCAGCACGTGGTCTAATCCGCCATAACCTATGTCATAGGCCCATCCGTCGCCACCAATAATCCAGTTGGATTTTTTGATGAGGTATTGCTTCAGGTCTAAGATCTCTTTAGCGAATGGTTCCTTGCTTCCCTGCAAAGCCTTGATAACTTTTGATGTTGCTTCTACAGAGCCATTGGCATCATCCATGTTGTCGATCCACTCATCAAAAGCGGCTTTTATTTCTTCAGAGATGCCGTTTTTGGAGGCGGCGCGCATGATGTTGGCGATGCGACGGCGCTGATTGTTAACAGCCAGAGCCATACCATAACCATATTCAGCGTTATCCTCAAACAGTGAGTTTGCCCATGCCGGACCGTGTCCGCTTTCTTTATGCTCGCAATAAGGCGTAGAAGGAGCGGAACCTCCGTAAATAGAGGAACATCCAGTGGCGTTTGCTATCATCATACGCTCGCCAAACAACTGTGTAACAGCTTTAACGTATGGCGTTTCACCACAACCGGCGCAAGCGCCAGAGAATTCAAATAGAGGCTGTGCAAACTGAGAGTTTTTCACAGTACGGTCTTTTGGCACCAGGTTGTCTTTGTATGAAACATGGTTGGCAAAATAATTCCACTTTTCAATTTGGTCTTGTTGCTCGTCAAGCGGCTTCATCACCAGCGCTTTTTCCTTAGTAGGGCAAACATCCACGCAAACGCCGCAGCCGGTGCAGTCGAGCGCAGCAACCTGAACCCTGTAATCCAGACCGGCAAAGTTCTTGCCTTTAGCAGGAATGGTTACAGTGCCTTCAGGCATGTTTTTCTTTTCTTCTTCATTGATAAGCCAGGGACGAATGGCAGCGTGAGGACATACATAAGCACACTGATTACACTGGATGCATTGGTCTTCTTGCCATTCCGGAATATTTACTGCAATACCGCGTTTTTCATATTCGGTTGTTCCGGCCGGGAATGTGCCGTCTTCGCGGTTCAGGAATGCACTGACAGGAAGGTCATCACCTTTTTGAGCGTTCATTGGCTGAACCACATTCTTGATGAAATCAGGAACATCGGCATCTACAGTATCATCTTTCGGATCGAGTTGTTTCCAGGCCGGGTCTACCTTAATATGATGTACGTTTTCCGCGCCTTTGTCAACAGCCGCAAAGTTCATGTTTACGATTTCCTCACCTTTCATTCCAAAAGTTTTCTTGATGGCTTTTTTCATCTCATCGATGGCCTGCTCTTCCGGAATTACTTTTGCCAGCTTAAAGAAGGCTGATTGCATAATCGTGTTGGTGCGGTTACCAAGACCGATTTCTTCGGCAATTTTTGTGGCGTTGATAATGTAAAACTGGATGTCGTTATCTGCCATGTATTTTTTCATTGAATTAGGCAGGTGATCCAGTGTTTCTTTTTCATCCCAAATGCTGTTGAGCAGGAATGTTCCTCCTTTTTTGAGTCCCTTAAGCATATCATACTGGCCAAGATAAGCCGGCACGTGACAGGCTACAAAGTCCGGGCTGTTGACCAGATAAGGAGATTTTATCGGATGGTCGCCAAAGCGGAGGTGAGAAATCGTCACTCCACCAGATTTTTTAGAATCATAGGAGAAATAAGCCTGAGCAAATTTGTCTGTGTTTTCTCCGATAATTTTGATGGAGTTTTTATTTGCACCAACCGTACCATCAGAGCCGATGCCCCAGAACTTACCTTCAAAAGTACCTTCAGGAACTACAGAAACTTCTTTGCCTATGGGCAGTGATAAGAAAGAAACATCATCAGTAATACCAATGGTGAAATTATTTTTAGGTTCTTTTTGACGGAGGTTGTCAAAAACAGCTACAATCTGAGCCGGTGTGGTGTCTTTTGAGGAAAGACCATAACGGCCCCCAACAATTACTGGCTGGTTTTTCTTATCATAATACACTGTTTTTACATCCTGGTAAAGTGGTTCTCCTACGGAACCGGGTTCTTTGGTTCTGTCAAGCACTGCAATTCGCTTTACGCTGTCGGGCATGGCTTTGAAGAAATACTTCTCAGAAAACGGACGATAAAGATGTACGTTGATCATACCTACCTTTTCACCATCTTTCACTTTGGCGTCTACCACTTCTTTTACGGTATCTGCACCAGAGCCCATAGCAATGATGACTTCTTCAGCTTCCTTATGACCATAATAGTTGAATGGATGATACTCGCGACCGCAAAGCTTGCTGACTTCCTGCATGTATTCTTCTACCACATCCGGAACCCCTTCATAGAAATTGTTGATAACCTCCCGTGTTTGGAAATAGATGTCCGGGTTTTGTGCGGTACCCCTTGTTACCGGGTGCTCCGGATTGAGGGCGTTGTCGCGGAATTTTTGTAAAGCTTCTTTATCGAGCAAAGGCTCAATGTCTTCTTTATCAAAATATTCTACTTTCTGAATCTCGTGAGAGGTTCTGAAACCGTCAAAGAAGTGCAGGAATGGAATGCGGGTTTTGATAGCGGTAAGGTGTGCAATACCTGCTATATCCATGATTTCCTGGATGCTGCTGCTGGCCAGCATAGCAAAACCGGTCATCCGTGTACTCATAACGTCGGAGTGATCTCCAAAAATGGAAAGCGCTTGTGCTGCAATACTGCGCGCGCTTACATGGAACACGCCCGGCAATAATTCGCCGGATATTTTATACATGTTAGGAATCATTAAAAGCAAGCCTTGTGAGGCTGTAAATGTGCTGGTGAGTGCGCCACCCTGAAGTGCTCCGTGCACAGCGCCTGAAGCACCGCCCTCAGATTGGAGCTCTGAAACTTCTACCGGCTCACCGAAAATATTGGTGCGCCCGCTGGCTGCCCACTCATCTACATATTCTGCCATATTTGAAGAAGGCGTAATCGGATATATCGCCGCTACTTCACTGAACATATATGCTACATGTGCTGCAGCATAGTTTCCGTCACATGTGATGAATTTTTTCTGTTTTTTCATAGAACTAATTATTTAGAAAGGCTTATTATTAAGCCATTTATATTTCACAGTTTTACACAGCGAAATTAAGAAATATTGAGGTCGTATCCTTTCTAAATAGCTACATATGCGTAATTTATAACGATTTTAGATTAAATGCAATCGTTTGTGGTTAGATGGTTTTTTCTTCTTTTTTTGCTTCAGTGAAGCGCTTGAGTTAAAATCTATGTTGAAAATAAATCCCATCCTTTCTTTGACAAGATTTTAATACGTTGTATTTTTGTAGATAATGCTAAAATCTTATGCAATGAGAAATATCCATACCCTTGGGCTGTTTTTATCAGGATTATTCCTGATTTTTTCTGCTGTAAGCTGCAAAGAAGAAGTGGAACCTCCCGAAGCGTCTTTCACCTATAGCCCTGAACCGGCCAATACAGAAGATCCTGTAACGTTTGAAGCTGAAGAGAGTTACCCCGGCTCTTGCGATAACTGTTTTATAACTGATTATTACTGGGATTTTGACAATGATGGAGAGTGGGATGAAATTACAGATAACAGCACGATCATTCATCAGTTCAATTCCTCCAACATTTATGAAGTAGTATTGCAAGTAAGAAATAACCAAGGATATACGAGTGTTGAATATGCCACACAGTCTGTTGAAGTTCAAACCGGTTCTGGTGGCGGTGACAATGGTGATGGAGTAGTTTCCCTTTCTTTTCCACCTGATGGCGGTAGTGATGTTTCTTTGTTGCCTCGCTTAAATTGGTCTGTGGATGACGACAGTCAGGAATGGGTTTATGATGTTTACCTGGGTACTTCTGAGAACCCGGGCCTTGAGGCTGAAAGTCTGGAAAACTCTTCTTATACACCACCTGACAGCCTTGAAAAGAGCACAACGTATTATTGGCGTGTAGAGGCATATGACGATAATGGCGATGAAGAGAGCAGCCCGACATGGGAGTTTACTACCCAGGAAACCGATGAGGAAACCAATAAACCACCTAACAAACCAACGGCGCCTTATCCTGAATCTTTAAGCGAAAACAGGTCAATAAATCCCTTTTTAGAATGGAGCTGCAGTGATCCGAATGGAGATGAGCTTACATATGAAGTTTATTTTGGGACTTCAGAAAATCCCACTCTTGTTGAAGCAGATTATTCAGATACACAATTTGAGCCTGGCACGCTGTCTGAAAATACGACTTACTATTGGAAAATTATTGCAATTGATCCTGATGAAGAGACGGCTGAAAGCGAGCTATGGCATTTCACTACCGGCTCACAGGATCCAAGCTGCCCTTCTTCATTTACTGACGAGCGAAATGATAAAACATACAAGGCTGTTCAGGTTGGCGTACAATGCTGGATGGCTGAGAATCTTGATTATGGTGAAATACTAACAGGAGGCCAGGCTACAGATAATAACACCACAGAAAAATTCTGTTATCAGGATAATGAAAATAATTGTGATGAATATGGCGGATTGTATCAGTGGGATGAATTGATGCAGTATACGCAGGTAGAAGAAGTTGGCGGAATTTGTCCGGATGGATGGCATGTGCCTTCAGAAAATGAATGGCATTATCTTGTGGATTATTTGGGAGGAAATTTCGCTGCCGGAAAGCGTCTGAAAGAAGGAGGAAGTTCTGGTTTTGAAGCTTTGCTTGCAGGCACGAGGAACACATCCTCCAGTTATGAAGACTTGAACCTGAATGGGTATTATTGGGCTTCCACACAATTGGACAGCGATGATGCTCTTCAGATTCAGTTTAAAAATGATCGGGATGGAGTATATTATAGCTATAAAGATAAAGGCAGAGCCAGTTCTGTACGTTGTGTTAAGAACTGATAATTAATAATCAACACATATGAGAGTTAATTTCAGGCTCATGCTGGCGTTTCTGGTTGTATTGATAAACATCTCTTTTATACAAGCACAGCAGCCCCATAAGCTCATACTCGAAGTGGAGAATTATCCGAAAGAGCAATGGCTCTGGGTTTCTTTATATGGCGATGATTATCATGTAATAGATACGATTGATGCTTTTAATGGGACAGCATGGATTTATGAAATCCCCTTTGGTACTCCTCATGGCATTTACAGGGTTGTGGAACCAGATGGAGAAAAACAAATTGAGCTGGTTTATGACGGTGAAGATATCCGGGTTTCTACTGATTATGAAAAGCTATTTGAAAATCTTGAATTTATCGAATCAGCGTCTTCCCGGAAATATCACCGGTATATGCGGGCAAAATCTTACATCCGCTTTAAGCAAAAATCCTTAGAAGATTTTTTAGCTGAATTCCCTGCTGATGATCCCTTTTATCAACATGCAGCAAGAAAATACATGAACCTGGCTGATGAACATAATGACTCCCTTAATCAGCTTCTTGAGAATACTTCGGGCTTTATGCGTGTGCTTCTGGAAAATGAAAAAGCCGTGGACGCGCCTGCAGCCGAAACACTGGATTCATACAGGGAAGCCAGAAAAGCCCGCTATTTCAATAATAAAGATTACAGTAAATCTTCGGTTTTGCGCAGCCGGTTTTTCCCCGATCAACTACTTGAATATCTGGGCTACTATCGCGAAAAGCATTTTAATCAAAAGCAGCAGGAACAAGCCTTTATGGTAGCTGTGGATACCATTTTTAATCATACGAAAGTAAATCCTGAGGTATTTGATTTTTCAGTAAATTTTTTGTTGGAAGGATTTGAACGCTTTGGTTTTGATGCGTTAGTGCAGCATATTGCCAAGAGAACAGAAGCCGAATTGGATTGCATTAACGAAGAAAGAAGAGAGGCAATGCAGGAGAAAATTTCCGGGATTAGCGCTGTTGCAGAGGGAGAAAAGGCTCCGCCTTTGAAAATGCCAAACCGGAAAGGCAACATGGTTTCTTTGGATGATGTTGAAAGCGAATATATTTTGCTTGTTTTTTGGGCAAGTTGGTGTCCTCATTGTATGGACATGTTGCCGGATTTAGAAGCCTTTAATCGTCAGTTTAGTGACTCCGTTGAAGTTGTGACCGTGTCGATAGACAATGAGGAAGAAGCCTGGAAAGCCGCAGCGCAAGAAGTCACTGCTGTTCATCTCTCTACATTGCAAGGGTGGGAAACGCCTGCTGTAGATGATTATCGCGTTTACGGAACGCCCTCTTATTTTCTGCTTGATAAAAACAGAATCATTCTAACCAAAAGCGCTGTTCTTGGGGAAATACAGAGTTATCTCAAAAAAAACCCGCCAGACAATCAATAATTGCATGGCGGGCAGGTTCTCATGGTTTTTAAAACTACTACTTAACGCCTTTTTTAACAAAGGCTTCTTCAACACGTTTATTCACCGTGTCGCATCCATAATTAAACAAGTTTGTTGAATTGTCCTGGTCTGTGAGTATTGTTTTCAGCGCTTGATTTTCATAACCGGCAATTAGACTAAATGCTTCATTAAGCGCTTCCTCGCTGTTGTTAATGCCGTTCATTCCGAACTTTTTCAGCAAATGAATCAACTGCTCTGCATTGTCATGCTCTAATGGCGATTCAGTTTGTTTTTCAAACATCTGAATATGTTTCTGAGTATTTGTAAAACTTCCTGAAGATTCTACGGGCCAGGCCGAAGGCAACACTAAATCAGCCTTTTCTGCAGTTTCAGTCATAAAATAATCCTGAACAACCATAAATGCGTTATTTGGAATCATTGCTTCTATAGCAGCTTTGTCCTTGGCGCAGCCTAACGGGTCTTCACCAAAGATGAACAGGTTTTTCAAAGTTTGCTTTTGGAGCAAGCTGTTTATATCAACATGGTTATCAGGGATGTCAGAAACGTTCCATACTTTTTTCATTTTACTGATCAGGTCTTCTGTCAAAGCAAGACCACCAACCCCATAATCATTGCTAATACCCATATCAGCAAGGCCTTGTGCATTGTTCTTCTCTTTTAATGCAAGCATTCCTGATGCGGTTTTCCCGAGTTTCCCCGTAATTATGGCCATATTTCTGATTTCGATGGCAGCATTGGATGAAAGCTGTTTTTCAGAAAAAACAAATACGGTTTTTTCAGTTTCATTAATTGATTTTACAAACTCAACGAAATGGTCCATGCAGCATGGCTGGGCTTTTGCATAAAGCTCATCAAAATCAAGAGAAAGCAACTGCTGACGGAACTCTTCGAAATGTTTCACATGGTCTTTTATGAAAAGGCCGTTTTCCATGTGATTTGTTATCAGATAATGATTGACTGCCCTGACATATGCATGAATGGAGCTGACCGGTATAACCTTATCCGCTTTTTTATGCATATTGCCTTTTTCACGATTGGTTACATAGACTACCTCAGTACCGTTGTTGCGGGCCTGGTTAATAAGATAACCTGTAACAGGGTGGTCTTCGGCCAGATCAGTACCCATAACCACTATCTTTTGGGCTTTCTTTAATTCCTCAAAAGGAACATTCATGTGGCTGATATTAAAATATCCATCTCCGCGGTTCAGGTAGTGGAAACTGTTGATGTTGTTGGTTTTGGCTGCACCGCGGGCCAGTTTCTGAACCAGGTAGAGCTCTTCATTGCTTAGCCGTGCACCTGCAAAAAAGGCATTTTCATCTGGTTTAACTTCTTTGATTTTTTGGTGAATAAGTTCATAAGCATCCTCAAAAGAAATGGTTTCCCAACCTTTATCCGTTTTCTTCAGCGGTTTGGTAATTCGTTTGGCATTATTAAGCAAAGTATAACCAAATTTGGCTTGCGGACTAATTAATTTTTGGGCGTTGGCATCATCATCAATGGCCGTAGCTCCATACCAAAACTTATTTCGCTCTTTCAATCCAAAGAATAATCCTTCTGATCCAAAATAATCCGGTGTTTTTATGATTTGCGTTTTTACCGGGCCGGGTTTGAAAGCCATGTTTTCAGTTATGGCTCCGGTAGGGCAGGCTTCTATACACATGCCGCAAGATTCACAGGAGGTCTCCTGCAAGGCGTCCCCCATAGTAGGAGCCACATAAGTGTTAAATCCACGGTTGATTAATCCCAGCGCATTTGCGCCGACTACCTCCCTGCACATCCTGATGCAGCGCGAGCATAATATGCATTTGTTGCTGTCGATTTCTACATAGGGATGTCTGAAATCTACCTTAAACTCATTGTAATCGCCGGCATAAGAAGTCTGGTCTGCTTCATATTCTGTGGAATACTTTTTCAGGTCGCATTCATAAAGTGCATCGCATCCGCACTCCAAACACCTTTGCGCTTCATGCCTGGCTACATTCTCATCAGCATATCCCAGCTCCACTTCTTCAAAGTTTACTCTTGAATCGGGTGGTAATGTGGGCATCTCTTCCCGCTTTTGCTCTACAAAATGGCCTTTGTAGTCTTCAGGTTTTTGTTCGCGGAAGTTTTCTTTTTTACTGAAAAATTCTTTTTTCGGAGGCTGTATATCCTTTATGCCATTAACAAACTGGTTAGCGCTGTGCGAGGCCAGTTTAGCCTGCGCTATAGCTTCTATAATGGTAGCAGGTCCGGTAACGCCGTCGCCTGCCGCAAAAACATCGGGGATGCCAGTTTGCAGCGTGTCCGGGTTTGCATCGATATCGCCCCATCTGTTTAGTTCCAGCGCTCCTGAATCAGCATTTTTGTTGATGTCTTCAATAAAATCTACCTGTGTTTTCTGACCGATAGCCGCCATGATAAAATCTACGGGCAGATCAAATTCAGAACCTTCTATGGGTATAGGGCGTCGGCGTCCAGACTTATCCGGCTCACCCAATTCCATTTTCAGCAAGGTGACTGTTTTGGCATACCCATTTTCGTCTTTATTGATTTTTTTGGGATTCGTAAGTAGCAGGTATTCCACGCCTTCGAGTTTTGACTCGTGAATCTCAATAGGGTTGGCGGGCATCTGCTCTTCAGCACGGCGGTAAATCACATAAACCTTGTCGGCATTACAACGTTTTGCGGTTCGGCAACAGTCCATGGCCGTATTTCCGCCTCCAACAACAGCTACCGTTTTACCGGAAAAGTCGTGTTTTTGACCGGTCATTTCCATGTTCCTCAAAAAGTCGATGCCTGAGACCACATTGTGTGCATCATCGCCTTCACAACCAATGAGGGTTCCTTTCTGAGAACCTATCGTCAATATCGTAGCGTCATAGTCTTTTTTCAGGTCAGCAAAGCTTATGTTGTCTCCCAGCTTTTTCCCGGTATAGAGATTCACGCCTAAATCGGTGATGTTTTTGATTTCCTGGTCCAGGATATCATTAGGAAGACGGTATTCGGGTATGCCATAGCGCAACCAGCCCCCGGCTTCGGGAGCGGCTTCAAATATGTCGGCCTGGTGGCCTTCAATCTGCAGGAAGTGTGCGGCAGATAATCCTCCCGGACCACCTCCGATGACAGCAATTTTTTTGCCGGTGGAAGGTTTCACTTCAGGAACGTATTTGTTGGGAGACATCAGATCATAGTCTGAGGCAAACCTTTTTAGATAGTCGATTCCAACGGCTGCGCCTTCTTCCAGTAAGTTTCTGCGGCATGCATCTTCGCAAGGTCTGACGCATACTCTTCCGCAAATTGCTGGCAAGGGGTTGGTATCTTTAATGATTTTCACGGCCTCATGATACTGCCCTTTGTCTATCAATGAGATATAAGCCTGCACGTCAACGCCCGCAGGGCAGGTTTGTATGCAGGGGCCAAGACAATCGGCGTAATGGTTACTCAGCATTAGTTCCAGGGCGCTGCGGCGCGATTTTCTGACGCCTGCATTTTCGGTTTCAATATCCATACCTTCCTGAACCTCAGTAGAACAGGCGGGCTGGTGACCATTGCGCCCTTTTATGTCTACAACACATAAATAGCATGAGCTATAGGGTTTGAGGCGTGGATCATGACAAAGTGTGGGGACGTTTATATTATGGCGTTCGGCCAGTTCAAGGATGGTTTCTCCT
>JBNJGK010000096.1:0-11679 GCA_051747665.1 Bacteroidota bacterium
GTATTACATGATGCTACAAAAAATAATGTGATTGCTATCAGAATATATTTCATTTTGACTTTGGTTCGTTAATTTGTGATTCGTTAACTGGTTAATTTGTTAATTTGTTAATTCGTTGATTTGTGATTCGTTGGTTTGTTAATTCGTTAACTGGTTAATTGGTTAATTTTCACTTAAATTCTAAATTTTTTCATTGCCAACTGCTTTTTGCCAACTGCCAACTTTTACATAAATACCTACGCACTTAAACACCTATCAAACATAAAAACCTACAAACTTCGTAACTTAAAAACTTCTTTAATTCAATAACAAATAAACTACATAAAAGATACTGAATAAAGTTAAAAATATTATTCCGATTCGGGCATATAAAATAAGTCCTTTGCCGGGTCTGCTTTTCTGTGGGAACTGCTTTCCGGTAACAGCTTTGTAGTTAAGAAAAGCTACTACCGGTGCTGTAACGAAAGACAACGTTGTGGCTAAATCGACCATAAACCGCATAGAATCTGATAAAATACTGATAAGCAGAATAGTACCCGCAATAATTATCACCATCCAGAACCAATATAGTTTCTTTTCGAGATGCCGCCATTTTTTAATATAAAAAGTGGTGATAGGAGTGAGGACCCTTGGATAGGCGTCAATAACAGTGAGCGTAGTGCTAAACATGGTTGTGACAGCGGCTACGGCAATAACCGGATATGCCCATGAGCCGATGGATTCAGTATACATGCTCATCAATTGTTCAGAAAATCCTACTCCACTGTCTGCCAATTCTTCAGGGCTGTTGAACATCACCAGCGCTCCCAAAGCTAAAAATGCCAGCGCTACAAAGCCGGTTCCGATATAACCTATTTTGAAATCCATTTGTCCTTCTTTAACTGACACTTTGTTTTTAGAGCCTTTTGCTTTGGACCACAGGCTGTGCCATACAGACACATCTACCGGCGATGGCATCCATCCGATAAATGCAATCAAAAAGAAGATATGGGGACGCTCATAAAAGCTGAAATTGTTTAGCAATGTTTGTGTTTGTTCGTGGGATGTAAAAGCAGATATTACTGCAAATATGGTAGATAAGGCCAGAATGGCAATGATGTATTTTATAATATGATCGAGCAAATGATACCGTCCAATCATCAGCACTGCCGCAGAAACAACCATCATTAAGGTGCTGATGTAAAAAGGACTAAGCCCTATCTTAAAAACAAAACCCACTACACCGGCAGTTACCATTACCACAGCGGCAACAATTGCAAACATGGTAAGGACGGTGATGATAGCAAACAGCATAACAGCCCACGAGCCCATTTCGCGATAAGCGGAAATCAAATCTCTGCCGGTAGCATTGGTATAGCGTGGGGCAAACTCAAAAAACGGGTATTTTAAAACCATTGCGATAATGAGGAACGGAACTAAATCAAAACCAAAATCCGCTCCGGCGCGGGTTGACTGAACAAGGTGCGATACTCCAACGGCCGCAGCGGCATAAAGCAGGCCAGGCCCAAGGGTTTTCATAAAATGTTTAACATCCATACGATATAGAGATTAACATAACAACATATTTTAGCATAGCAAAGGTAAAAAATATCTGCAACGGTAAATCAGATGCTCCTTTAAAGGATTTTGTTATTTTCGCATGGCACTAAATATAATAAGACATGAAGCAAATCTTTTTGTTATTATGGGTTATAACCTCAAGCTTGTTTATGGCTTGCACCTCTGCACCTGATGACGGTCATGAGGATGAAATTACCGGAACATGGTTTACACAGGGTAAAAGAAGCACAATCAAGGTTGCTGCTGAAGAGGATTCTTATTACGGGAAAATCACGGATCTTAAACGCCCATTGAACCGCGAGGGAGAGCCCAAACGTGATTTCAGAAATCCAGACCCGGACAAAAAAACCAATTTGCTTCAGGGAACAAAAGTGTTGCGCGATGTAAAATACAAAGGCGATAAAGTTTGGGAAGGTGTGTTTTATGACTACAAAACAGGTGAAGACCATGATATAAAGATTCGCCTTACTGAAAAAGGGAACCTGCTTTTGGAATCTCCGGAACTAAAGCGGGATATGACCTGGCGCAGTGAATACCCGGTTGGAACATAACCTGAAACGGCACTTTGATGTTTATTGGTTTACTTTTCCGATTTTTTTCTCAACAGATGCAATTTTCCCCGTAAGGCGTTGATTCTTGTTTTTTCGGATATCAAACTTTACTGTACTGTAAATGCGATCTGAGGGAGCCTCCAGAATGTCATACGCCTGTTGTAATATCTGCAGCGCCTCTTTCATGGTTTGTGTCTCCACAATGGTGCCCATAGCTGTGAGCTTATAGGGTTTGCCGCTTTCTTTTACCATTTTGATGACTTGCGAAACATATTCACTTACACTGCCTCCTTTATCTGTAGGAAACATCGCAAATTCCATTAATACCGACATAATCTTGTTTTTTGTTTATCCTGTAACAAAGTTACAAAAGTTGATTTAAAACGGAATTATGACTCATTCCAGATTTGCCATGAAGCTTCAGCCTGGATTTTCAGCATTTTTATTCCATTCATGATTTTGGCGCCTTTTGCTTCTGCTTTCTCAAGGAAACGCGTTTTTTCAGGGTTGTATATCAAATCGTAAAAAATATGCTTTGATGTGATCGCATCATATGGCAATGGAGGGAACGCTTCAACATCGGGATACATTCCCAAAGGGGTTGTGTTGATGACAAGATGATAATGATTCATGGTTTCCCGGTCAATGTGTTGATAGGTTAAGGTTTCCTGTTTTGCTTTGCGCGATACCAATCTGAAAGGGATTCTGAGTTTTGTAAGAACAAACTGTACACTTACAGAGGCGCCGCCTGTTCCGAGAATTAATGCCTGCACATCAGGCTTGGAGTGGACAAGCTCCTGAATGGTATTTCGCAGTCCAACAACATCTGTGTTGTATCCTCTGATGACGGGCCGGGTTTTATGTTCGATTTTAAGCGTATTTACGGCACCTATGGCTTTTGCTTCGTCAGAAAGAAAATCCAGATAGGGGATGATGCTTTGTTTGTAAGGGATGGTCACATTCAGCCCGGCAAGGCTGGGCTGCGACGCTATGAGCTTCGGAAATTCATGAATGCTTTTAAGCGGAAACAATTCATATTTGGCATGCAGGTTTTCCTTTTGAAATTTTTTGCGAAAATAGGCAGGAGAAAACGAATGCTCCAGCGGATAACCGATCAGGCCATAGCGTTTCATGCCGTCTTTTTGTCCGTTGAAATCCATTCAATCAACAAAATCAGCAATATTCCGGCTAGTGCAAGTCCTAATGCCGGCCAAAGCTGCGCATCGTTTCCGGTTAAAGCCTCAAATTGAGCAGGCAGCACATTTTCCTGCACCAGGGGCTGTGTTTCGCCATGGCGATCTGTGAAAGTGCTGAGCGTGTGTTTCCATGGCCAAATTTTGAATAAGGAACCAATCATGATTCCCGCCAGCGCGCTGATAGTAACATCATGAAAATGTTTCAGCAGCCAGCCCAGCACATGCGAAAAGCTGAGCAATCCAATAACCGCACCTACGGCAAAAGTGCCAAGCACAATCACATTCAGCTCATTAACGGCTCCCAGGATGAATTGATATTTTCCCATCAAAAGCAAAATGAAAGCCCCGGAAATACCGGGAAGTATCATAGCACAAATAGCCACTGCGCCAGACAAAAAAACAAACCAGAGCGCTTCAGTTGTAGTAGCCGGCGTCAACTGCGTAATTAAATAAGCTGCGCCAATTCCAGCCAGCAGGGCTATAACTTTTTTGATATCCCATGATTTAATTTCTTTACCAATGTATACAGCAGAGGCTAAAATCAAACCAAAAAAGAAAGACCATACCAACACAGGATTGTTTTCTAACAACCTCTCCAGAACCGAGGCCAGCGTGAATATGCTTATAAAAATTCCGGCAAATACGGCTACCAGGAAATTACCATTAACACGGCTCCACAAAGGCCCGATACCTTCTCTGAAAAGGATCTGCACCGCTTTAGCATTAATGGATTTGAGAGAATATATAAGCTTTTCATAAATGCCTGTGATAAAGGCTATAGTACCACCCGATACGCCAGGCACTACATCTGCAGCGCCCATTCCCATTCCTTTCAGGACCAGGAGTAACCATGATTTAAACATGTTGAGGTTCATACGTTGTATTTAAATGCAGAACAATTTACCGGATACTGTACTTTTCCTGAATATCTTTTGGCAGAAACTCAAAAAAGGTATCTCCGCGCAGCCCTAACCTCAACGTTTCCAGCGCTATCACCTCATTAGGAGCAATATTGCCAAGATTTACATGAGCTCCGAAATGCCTGATAAACCAGGCTTGCTGCGATTTTGCAGGAGCCTCCCATAATATTTTGTTTTCCGGGATTTGTTGGTGTATATCGTCAATCAGTTCTGTATTGGCAGTGCCGTCTTTGTTATAAATACCTACCGTTCCGCTCTCGCGGGCCTCGGCTATAACCATTTGCGAACCGGCTTCCAGTTCTTTGGTCATTTCGCTAATCCAGTCTTCCTTTTTAAGCTCTACATTGCTGTCTTTGGCTCCCACTTCAGAAAGCACTTCAAAGTCATTAGCCATTGATGCAATATATTCGCATTTTTTCTCGTGAGGGAGCCTGATAGAACCATCACTTACTTCCACCGTACGCAAATCATACTTATGCAAGAGGTTCAGAAAATCATCAAACATATCCCTGACCAGGTAAGCTTCAAACAAAGTGCCACCAAAATATACTTCTATCCCGGAATCATGATACAAATTAATTTTATCACGCAAACCGTTGGTTGCAATAGACGTTCCAAAACCCAGCTTGATATAGTCTACCAGGTGGCCGGCTGCGGCAATCAGGTTTTCAGCTTCATTATAGCTTAAACCTTTATCCATGACCATCGCGATTCCTTTATTGCGGGGTTTGCTTCCTCTGTCAGGTAAAAAAGATAAGGAATAGTTCATAAGAAAAACGTTTAGTAATAATTAGATTTTTCAATGTATTGTTCTATCAATTGAATTACATCATCGTTGATGCGGAATGAAGGATCGTAATCCAGAAAAAATGAAAAGTTGCCGATATTCTTCTTTAGCGCCTTTTCCAGTTCTTTCATTGCTTTTCTTCTTTCGCCGGCTATCATAAGGTAGGCAGCCTGGCGGTAATACAGTTCGTCATCTTCGGGGTGCAATTCTTTGGCGCGCTCCATAACTTTAATAGCCTGAGGCATAAAGCCATTATCGATAAGCATCTCCGTATAATCCATCCAGGTTTCTGGCTGACTGTCATCGATCTGCAATGTTTTTTCGTATGACCGGATGGCTTTTTTTATCTCACCGGCCTGGCTTTGCGTGAACGCCAGAAGCGACCAATAGTCAGAGTTATAGGGCTCCATGTCTACAGCCTTCTTAATATACTTGGCAGCCGCCTCAGGTTGTTTCATCTCGCTTTTAGCAATACCAATACCGGCCCAGGCATCTGTATGTTTAGGATCAATTTTTAAGCACTTACGATAATAAATGATGGCCTGGTCATATGCATTCAAATTAGCATAATTCTCACCTATCAGGTAATAGGTAGAGGCATCATCGCTGTCATATTTTAATGATTCTTTATAGGTTTCAATGGAACTTTTAAAATTTCCGCCGGCATAGAGGGCATGTGCTTTGCTTAAAATGACTGAAAGAAAAGCTTCGTCAATGGCAAGCGCATAATCATAAGCATCTATTGCATTCTCATATTCACCCGCAGCGCTGTATAACATTCCCATGTTGTACCAGGCTTCTTTCGAGAAAGGATAGTCGTTTATAAACTGCTTGAAAAAATGAATTCCCTGCTGCATCTCACCGGTTATCTCATAACAGAATGATAACTCGTAAAGCAGGCCGTAGTCTTCCGGATCACTTTTCAGCGCTTCCTTCAGATAACCAATGGCTTTTTTGTACTTGCCCATGTTTTCATATTCATAGGCAATGTTTGTGTATACTTCGGCAGCATTTTCCTCATTGAGGGCTTTTTTGTATTGCTCAATCGCTTTGTTGAATTTATTCAGTTGGCTGTATAATCCGCCCTTTATGAAAAAGATTTCCGTATTGTAAGGATCGATTTTTTCAAGCTTATTAAGCAGCGCCAAAGCTTCATCATTTTTATCAACAGAAATATAATACTGTGCTTTTTTTAACAAAAACCCACTATGGTTGGGATGTTGCTCCAACGCTTCTTTGATAGCCATTTCAGTGAGCTTTTTGTTACTCCGGCTGATGTAATAATCTATCAGGTTTTCAAAGTCTTCCACATCATAAAAATAGGAATCGTTTTCCTTCAGCATCTGCTCAAAGCGATGTCGAAGTGTGTCGATGTGCTCAAAGCCTTCAAATGGATTTTCGTCTTCTCTCATTGGTTTTATCTCTTGTAATTGCAAAAATAAGAATATTTTCTGAGCACAAGCTTTTATGCTGTTTTATCTTATAAACTCTGATGTCTCATTTTTTTATTGCTGAATGTTACCACGCCATATCATTTTGGTAAGAGATGTTATGAATTTGAAAGGTTATGCTTAATATTTAATTTCTTACATAGTTGATTTGTATATAAAAAATCACTTATATTTTGACAATGAACTTATTGTGTAATACCTTTGTGAATAATGACTTTTGTTAAGAAGAAACAAAAACTTAAATATTTTAAAACCAGGAGGAAATATGCTTAAAAGATTGAATTTATTATTGATGATTTGTGTTGCGCTACCTTTGATTGCAAATTCTCAGAGTAAGGATGCTCAAAAGATTCTGGACAATGTTCGCCAAACCCAGCAGGAGCAACTGGAAGGAATTCAGGATTTAACGATTGAAACTGAAGACGCCGTCAAATATCAGAAGTGGGAAAATGCGGGTGGCGATCGGATTTTTAAGTTCAGAAACGAACAGGAGATTATGGGGCAAAACCAAATTACGGTTTATGACGGAACGTATCTCTACACCAAAAACCAGGGAACAGGAGAAGTTACGAAAGTAGAAAGCAATTTGAATCCACTGGATTTTTTTAATTCCCTTGAAGAGATGAATCCTCAATATGCGGGAGAGGAAAACGTCAATGGAAATCCATGTCATGTGCTGAAGGTTACCGATATGGCCATGGAAGATATGATAAACCCAACAACCGGCGAAAAGGTTGTGCCAGAAGGAACACAGGGACTGGAAAACGCCACTATTGATGCAACTTTTTATATTGATAAAGATCAGTGGGTTTTCAGGAAAATGGCGTTTAAGGCAAAAGGTATGATGATGCAAGGCCGTGAGCGAAGTGCAAGCAGCATCATGGAAATGAAAGATTACAGCGACCGCGACGGATACCTGATGCCATACAAAACCGTTACACAGATGGAAGTAGATATGACTGAGGAAGAAAAGAAACAAATGGAAGAAGCCAGGCGCAGCATGGAAGAGATGAAGGAAAAAATGAAAGATATGCCGGAGTCTGAGCAAAAGATGATGAAGCAACACATGGAACCTCAAATGAAGAAAATGCAGGAAAACATGTTGTTCAGCGGACAGATGGAACAGGTGGAAAAGGTGAAAGAAGTAAAAACCAATTCCGGCTTGTCAGATGACTTGTTCGACGGCTCAAACTTGTAAAGAATGGAATCATCCAAAATGAAAGCGCTGCTTAAAATAAACAGCGCTTTTTGTTTCTGACGGGAATCTTATTTAGTGTCCGGGTAGAGCAGGTCGTTGCCGTCCTGCTCTACCCGGACACTATTTAAGAAAAACGCTTTTGGGCAATATACAATAACAAGCCTGCCGCAATCGTGGCGAGTCCGGCAACAGAAGCCATAGGTTGATTTACAAGGGCATGTGCAATCATCCATAAGGTGATGATGATAAAAACAACAGGAGCGGCAGGGTAGGCAGGGTTTTTATATGATTTGCCTTTGCCATAGCGCTTTCGCAGGATAAACAGGCCGCCTACGGTAAGTCCGGCAAACAGGCTTAAGGTAAAGCCTGTATACACAAGGATGGTTTCGAACGTAAAAGTGACTATCAATAAGGCAGCGACAGCCATTTGCAATAAAACAGCATAATAAGGCGCTCCTGTGGAGGATGTTTTTGCCAGGCGCCTGAACAGACGGTAATCTTCACCCACCGCCTTATAAACCCTGGGGCCCGCCATAATCATTGAGCTTAAGGTGGAGAGCAGGAATCCGGAAATCAGCAATGAAACCACATGACCACCTGCTTTCCCAAAAATTTCGTTTGCTACGTAATGTCCGGCTTCTACTTTTCCGGAAATGATTTGCTCAGGCACTGAAGAGAGAAACATGTAATTCATCGCCAGGTAGATGGCAATAACTAAAAGGGTTCCGCCAACCAGCGCCAGGGGCAGGCTTTTTGCCGGATTTCTTATTTCGCCACCCACATACGCTGCTGCATTCCATCCCGAATAGGAATACATCACCAAAATCAGGCTGGATGCAAAAACCGAACTGAAAATAGCATCTTTTTCTGGCGCTACACTCAGAACAGGCGTGCTGTTTTCAGGTGCAGCCACGATAAGTCCACCTGCAATAAATCCTAAAATCAGGATTACTTTCAGCCAGGTGATGATGTTTTGCACTGCGCCACCGGTCTTTACGCTCCAAAGGTGAAGCCCTGAGAATGCGGCTACGGCCAGCAAAGCTGTTGCAATGACTGGCAGTCCGGGAAAAACACCCTGCAGATAATTGGCAAAGGCCACGGCTACTGCGGCTACCGGAGCGGCAAAACCTACAATCAGCGAAATCCAGGCAGCCACAAAACCCAGCGCGGGATGATAAAGCTTGCTCAGGTATAAATACTCGCCACCGCTCTGTGGCATACGCACGCCCAACTCAGCATATGTCAGTGCGCCGGCCAGTGCTGCAATTCCGCCCACAAGCCAGGCCAGCAAAACGATCATAGGGTTGCCTAAATCTTCAATCAGCAATCCTGTAGTAGTGAAAATGCCTGTGCCAATCATGTTGGCCACAACCAGCGACATGGCTACCGTCCCACTGATTTTTCGCAGGGTTTTTTTATCTTCTGAGGTTTTCATGTGCATCTCTTTTGGGTTAGGCTGATTACCTTATTCGCCGTGAATCATGGGTACGAACCTGACACCGGTAATCGTTTCTTCGCTGATTTTTCCCTTCGCCGTTTTTCTGATCACTTTTAATAACTGAGATCTGTCACCAACCGGCAACACCATTTTTCCGCCGGGTTTTAGTTGTTCTTTTAGCGCTTTGGGGACTTCTTCAGGGGCGGCGGTGACGATAATCTTATCAAAAGGCGCTTCTTCGGGCCAGCCTTTGTAGCCGTCGCCATGCTTCACATGAATGTTATCCAGATTCATTTCTTTAAGCAATGCTTTCGACCGCATGGCCAGCGCCTCTACAATTTCTATGGTATAAACCTCTCCGGCAAGTTTTCCCAAAATAGCTGCCTGATAGCCTGAGCCGGTGCCGATTTCCAGTATTTTATCGCTCTCCTGCACGTCCAGAAGCTCTGTCATCAGCGCCACAATATAAGGCTGTGAAATGGTTTGGTCATGCCCGATAGGCAATGGACTATCAGCATAAGCATGTTGAGCATATGTGCCCGGTACAAAACGATGACGGGGCGTGTTTCGCATGGCTTCCAGCACTTTTTCATCATCTACACCGCGGTTTTCAACCTGTTCGCGCACCATCCGTTCTGCCTTGCTTTTCCAGGACTGGTCGTCTTGTGGGTTATAAATGGATGCATTATGGGTTATAAAATAAGCCTGATCCTGTTTGATGGAGGTAAAAATTAAAGAAGACATAATAGTCAACAGCAGGATAAAAAGCCACTTTTTACGAAACCATACAGATTTGTGATGTGTATTAAACCGTTTTTCTATTCTCATTGTAAAGCTATTTTGGTTTAAATACAAAGATAATACGAAAGTAGGGGAGGGTAAAGCGGTTTATTTTGTGTTGTAGTATGAAAAAGTCCTTTCTGTGAGGTCCGAGCTCTTTCCATTGTGGGCTTAGTTTGGAAAAAGGATTCACGCAGAGTACGCGGAGATGAAGAATACGCAGAGGACGCAGAGTAGATTTTGAGTTTGCTAATGATTTCCTCTCAGCGATCTTAGCGCTTTTCCCTTTAGGAGCTTTGCGTGAAAAAAAAAGATGATTTCACCCAGAGGGCGCAGAGAAGAAATGACAGCGAAGGTTTTGTCAGAATTTCATTTAATAGACTCAGGTTATGACAATTCATGTCATGTTGCTAATAACGAAATAAATATCAAGTACTTATCTGTAGTGTTGTGTTTTCTGGTTACTTGATGATTATTTTTCCAGTATGTAGAAGAGTACCCTTTCCTTTTATGTGAAATAAATATAAACCTGGTTCATGATTAGCAGCATGGATATAGATTTTCTTATTGTTTTTTATATTCCTTTGAAATATCTTTTGTCCGGTTACATTATATAATTCCAGAAATTGATAACCTGTGCTTTTGGTAGTCTGAAAATCTATAACACTTACATCAGTAACCGGATTTGGATGAATGTGCACTTCGCCGGTTTTATTATTGTGTTCTTCTATTCCCGTTATTAGTGGAAAGCAGCTATTATAGTCGGGATTTAGATAGCGTACTTCATTGTTTTCATTGAAGCAAATTAGTTCCCATTCCTGATAACCCGTAGTTTGCCATGATATCGGGGAAAACAAGCCCCTTGTGCTACCTACTCCTTCAATCCAAAAATGAAGGTAATCAGAAAAATGAAAAGTCTTACGGTACTCATTGTTTATTAAAACGGAGTCAATATGATTAATTACCAAAGGCCCTCCCCATGGTCCAACACCATCTTCTCCAACATAAATCGTATCGCCGGTTGTTTTGGAAAAATCGTAAAGCAACACTTCGTTTTCATCTACGCCGGGGTAGGTGCAGGAACACTCAATTACGAAAATCCTTTTCTGATCATCTTCACGAATGGCGCCACAAAATTCACCGGTATTTAAGGGATAAGTAGTATCGTTCAATAGATATATTTTCTTATACCATTTTGAGTTAATCATGGTGTCTCCGGAGATACCATATTGATATGTATCAATTTCAAAAGGTTGTTCACTGGTAAATATTTCGCTCCAAATAGCATTACTATCCGGAAAGGAATGATAATCCTGAGCTGAAGCTGCATTTAGTATTCCTGTCATGATTAGTAACAGCATGCCTCGTAATAAAATAAATTGTGTTTGACTCATGTTCCAAAAGGTTTGTTTATTAATAGATAATTGATTTATAAAGCATACAGATTATTTCAATAAGTTTTAAGGATTTCCTTTGATAAAAAATAAAAAGAGTTCCCTTGCTGCTGTTTCACATGAATTAATCCGGGAAACCCAAATCGGTTAACATTCCGGAAACACGTCAAATCTTCAAAGTTACTATAAGATGTTAAAAAACGCAAAAATATTCCCGAAAATATTTAATGAATATCGGTGCATTTGAAAAGCCCGTGCAAAAGTATCTGTACAGCAACTTACTGTATTCCTCTCAGAGATCTTTACGCTCTTCCCTTTGCAAACTTTGCGTGAAACAAGAAGAAGAATTCACGCCGAGAACGCAGAGGAGAATCTCATGTTTAACATAACCTTCTATAAACCAG
>JBNJGK010000097.1:0-11641 GCA_051747665.1 Bacteroidota bacterium
AGCTCCCGTAGCCACCACAGCTCCGGCGGTCAGCCAGTCTTTGGTGTCAAAATCGCTTACAGAGCCAAAAACCTGCTTTGTATCGGTAAGGTAGCTTTTGAAATAGTCCTTTTTGGGAATCAGGGAATAATTCGAAGTGTCTGCCTGACCCAGGACCAGGAGAGGCCATATCAGGGCGATCAAAGTGATCCTGAGCTTCTTCATCAGGAGGGTTTTTCGGTGGTTTTGGCCTCGTTCCACAGCGCATCCATCTCCTCCAGCGTCATATCCTGCAGGTTCCGCCCCTTTTTTGTGGCTTGCTCTTCGATGAATTTAAAACGGCGGATAAATTTCTTGTTGGTTCGCTCCAGGGCATCCTCCGGGTTCACATCAATATAGCGGGCGTAGTTGATGAGCGCAAAGAACAAATCGCCCATCTCGTCCTCCATTTTCTCGTGATCAGCGCCGTTCATGGCTTCGCAACGGAGCTCCTGCTGCTCTTCCAGCACCTTATCCCAAACCTGCTCCTTTTCTTCCCACTCAAAGCCCACACCTTTCACCTTTTCCTGGATGCGGTGGGCTTTCACCATCGCGGGAAGCGACTTCGGAACACCCGACAGCGCCGACTTGCGGCCTTTTTCCTTCATTTTGATGGCCTCCCAGTTGTCGGCTACTTCATCGGCGTTTTGCACTTTTACATCACCGTAGATATGCGGATGGCGGTGAACCAGTTTTTCGGAAATCCCGTTAAGGACATCCGAAATATCAAAGGCATTTTGCTCCGAGCCGATCTTAGCATAAAAAACCAGGTGCAGCATCAAATCGCCCAGCTCTTTTTTGATTTCATCCATATCCTTTTCCAGAATGGCGTCTGAAAGTTCGTAGGTTTCTTCGATGGTGAGGTAGCGCAGGCTGTCGAGCGTCTGCTTGCGGTCCCACGGGCACTGCTGCCGCAGGTCGTCCATTATATCCAGCAGACGTTTGAAGGCTGCCAGGCGTTTATCTGTGTGTGTATGATTCATCTGATATATATTTGCAGAATAAAACGGTATGCGTTAAAAATTCGATTAATTTTATCACAAAAGTAAAAATGCTTAAGTTTATAGAGTCATTTTCCGAACGTTTTTTATAATTTGCCGTTTAATTGATATGATAGCAAAAGAAATTTTAGATAACATCGTACAGCCGGTCAGGCTGCAGGATAATTGCCTTCAGGTGTTGGGGTGGATGGAAGAATACAAGGTTATGCGATTGCCGGTTGCTGACGAGGGACATTTTTATGGCATGTTATCAGAATCGAAAATCTATGGCCTCGAAAACCCGGATGTTTCTGTAGGCGAAATTGCTGAAGACTTATCAAAGGCCGCACTGCAGGAAGATGATTACATTACGGATGTGTTGGAGCATTTTGTAACCCAAAAGGTAATGCTTGCACCTGTAATCAGTAAACAAAAGGAATATTTGGGTTGCATTACCGGCTATTCGCTGGTGCAAGCTATAGGTACGCTGGAAGGTGTTGGCTTGCCAGGCGCTGTAATTGTTTTGGAAATCAACCAGGGAGATTATTTGCTGTCACAAATTGCGCACATTGCTGAAGAAAGCGACATTAAACTGCAAGCCGTACACACGTTACAGCATAAAGACTCAATGATGCTTGATGTTATACTGAAAACCAACACGCTTGAAATAAATTCCTTCTTAAAAACCCTTGAACGCTATGATTATCATATTAAGATGACGCTTTCAGAACAAGACCCGGAGAACGAAAAACTTGAGGAAAACTACCAATACATTATGACCTATCTTAATGTTTAGTATGAGGCTTGCGTTAACCTTTTTGATATTTTTTGCGGTTTTTTTTTGCAGTTGGGCAGGGAGCCTTTCTGAAAAAGTGGTTGTAGATGAGATTGTTATTACAGGTAACAAAAAAACCCTGAGATCGGTAATTCTCAGAGAAATGGAAATCGGGGAAGGTGATTCGCTCAGTCATAGCAGGTTAAACCCTGTTTTAACAGCAAGCGAGAATAACTTAATGAATACGGGATTATTCAATTTTGTTGAAATATCTTTTCAAAATAAAGATGACCATAAAGTTATTGTTGAAGTAGATGTAACAGAGCAGTGGTACACCTGGGTGATTCCCATGTTTGAAATGGTCGACCGCAATTTCAATACCTGGTGGGAAACCAAAGATTTTTCCAGGGCTGATATGGGGCTTTTGTTCATTCAGCAAAATTTCAGAGGTAGAAGAGAAGAAATTAACCTTAAGGGCATTGTAGGTCACAATGAGTACTTTAATGTAGAATATGATATTCCTTATCTTGATAAAAAGAAAAGAATAGGACTTTTGTTTGAAGCAGAAGCCTTGCGCAGCCATGAAGCAGTGGTGAAAACCTACAATGATGAACAGGTTTTTTATGATGATGAATCGATTTACCCGGTTAAACGTAAATTATTCAATACCAGCTTGCTGTACCGCCGTAAAATTAAGCGTAAGCATTTGTTTACCGCCGGATATCAGGATTATCAGTATGCAGATACTGTGCTTACGATGAATCCTGATTTTCTGATGGAAAAAGGCCAGGTTAATGCCTTTATTTCTTTGCGCTATCAGTATGTACGCGATTATCGGGACTACATCAGCTATCCGCTTACAGGAGATTATCTGGATTTATCGCTGCAGAAATCCGGCCTTGGTGTAGTTAATAACGGCAGCGTTGATTTTTGGCGGTTCAGAGGATACTACAGCCGCTATGAGCAATTGAGCAAAAGGTGGTTCGCCTCAGCCGGATTGTTGGTGTCGCTTTCGGGAGAATCTAATCATCCCTATTTTTTAAAAAACGGACTTGGACTTGGTTATGCCAAAGAGTTTGTTCGCTCTTATGAATACAATGTAATCAATGGCAATCATTACGGGCTGTTTCGGTCAAATCTGAAATATGCTTTGGTACCTACAAAAACACTCCAATTGAATTTTATACCGTGGGAACAGTTCAGCAAAGTGTTTTATGCCGTTTATCTGAATGCCTTTTTTGATGCTGGCTATGCAGACCCTTTCTCTTCATGGCAATCCAATAACAATAAGCTTCCTGGGAAACTTCTCACCGGCAAAGGCATTGGTATAGATTTAGTAACATATTATGAAAAAGTCTTTCGCCTGGAATACTCATGGAATAATGACCTTGAGGGTGGCTTTTTTGTTCATTTTGTGGCTCCTATCTAAGCTATTAAATTTTGTTAATTGCCTGATTGAATCCTTATAATTTCGTAACATTGCACCATTAATGATGAACCAGACCACATTATGGAACGGGCTGCAACGGAGATACTTTAAAGCACCTCATATTGGGATGTGGATATTTTCCGGCGGAGGTAGTTGATGTTTTATGCAAACCCAGGTGTTTTTAATTATACAGTGGGATGAATGTGTTATACCATCGTTCATGAGCAAAATGAAAAAACCAGCAGATAAATTAAAATGAAGCTTGCACTTTTCGGAAAATCGATGACCGGCGAAAAAGCTGCTTTTTTACAGCAGCTTTTAATAAAATTGACTGATGATGGCATAGCGTTCACGTTTTATGACAGGTTTTGGGAAGAAATCCGATTATTGATAAGCGATACCCGTGAAGTGGAAACATTTCAGAATCATGATGCACTGATGCAACAGGATGTAGATTATTTTTTATCGATTGGAGGCGATGGTACCATGTTAGATAGCATCACATTGGTTAGAGATTCGGGCATTCCATTGCTGGGAATCAACATCGGAAGACTGGGGTTTCTCTCAAGCGTTCCGCAAGAAAAGGCTATGTTAGCGCTTAATGAGCTTAAACAAGGAAAGTTCTCTAAAGAAAAGCGTACGCTGTTAAAAGTACATACGGAGGCAAGCGTTTTCGGCGACATGAATTACGCACTGAATGAACTTACAATACATAAAAGTGAAGCCCATTCCATGTTAAAAGTAAAAGTGGATGTGGATGGCAGTTATTTAAACACGTATTGGGCTGATGGCTTATTAATTGCTACACCAACCGGTTCAACAGCATACTCCATGAGTTGCGGCGGACCTATTCTTACGCCCGATGCAAGCAATTTTATTATTACTCCCATTGCTTCACACAATTTGACTGTGAGGCCGGTCGTTATTCCTGACGATAGTGAAATTACACTGGAAGTGCTTGGAAGAAGTCATCATTACTACCTGGGGTTGGATTCCAGGTATATGGCAATGGAGAAACCTGAAAGGATTAAAATTGGTAAGGAAAAGTTCAAGGTAAATTTTGTGAAGCTTCAAAATGAAGGCTTCTTTGATACCATCCGCAAGAAATTGAATTGGGGGCTGGATAACCGTAACTAAAAGCACATAAAATGGAAAGCACTATCAGATGCAAAAAAATTAATAATTTAGCGCACTGAAAAATGATAAGAAAAGTTCTGATTATAAAAATGTTGCTGGTAGTTGCTGTTGGTGTAAATGCCCAGAGACCAGAAGCCGGGGTTTTTGCCGGCGCAAGTTTCTATAATGGTGATATTAATCCCGGGCAGCCTTTTGGCCAGTCGAATGCCGGATATGGGTTTGTTTATCGTCATAATCTGGATACACGTCTTGCTTTAAAAGCCAATGTATTCAGAGGAAACCTGGAAAGCGATGAAGAGCTTTATGCCGTCAGACCATTTCGTGATGCTCGCTTTAATGCAACGGTTACGGATGTGGCGCTGACCGCAGAGTTTAATTTTTTGGATTTCTTTATCGGAAGTACAAAGAATAAGTTTTCACCGTATATTTTTGCCGGGGCTGGCTACTATTTTTACAGCGGTGATTACAGCGCTGCAGGCATAGAAAACAGTTATTCAAACAGCGGATTTGCAGTGCCTTTTGGCATAGGTGCAAAATACAGCCTTACAAAAACAATAGGGCTGGCTTTTGAATGGGGTTATCGAAAAACGTTTGATGATGGTGTTGACGGACTTCAGGAATATTATCCCGTTGAAGAAGGCAATGCTTTACATGGCGTTCAGATGAGCAATGCCGTTACAGACGACTGGTACTCGTTTGCCGGTATCAGTCTTACACTCGATCTAAGCATTTTTAAACGCGAAGTGTGCGAAAATCAACAAAGAAATTAACAGAGGAATGAGCCTTAAGGAGCAAGTGGATAAGGAACGTTTGCCGCAGCACATAGCCATTATTATGGATGGCAATGGAAGATGGGCAAAAAAGAGGGGCAAAATCAGGGTGTTTGGCCACGAAAACGGCGTACGGGCCGTGAGAGAAGCATCGGAAAGTGCAGCCGAGCTGGGTGTGAAATACCTGACTTTATACGCGTTTTCATCTGAAAACTGGCGAAGACCACAGCATGAAATCAATGCCTTGATGAATTTGCTCGTCAAAACCATTCGTAAGGAGATGAAAACACTCCATGAGAATGATATCAGGCTCAATACGATTGGAAATATCTCGAAATTAGGGAACGATTGTTATGGCAGCCTGCAAAAAGCCATGGAAGAAACGCGTGATAACAAGCGAATGATGCTGACACTGGCGTTGAACTACAGCGGCAGATGGGATATCGAGCAAGCTTCGAGAGCTATAGCTCATGATGCGGCAAGAGGCCTGATAAACCCGGATGATATTGACACGACTACAATCAACCAATATCTCGAAACAGCGCCGATGCCCGACCCGGAGCTGCTTATCCGTACAAGCGGCGAAAACAGGTTGAGTAATTTTTTATTATGGCAACTGGCCTACAGCGAGCTCTATTTCTGTAGTGCCCTATGGCCCGATTTCAGAAAAGAAAATCTTTATAAAGCAATTGTGGATTACCAATCGCGGGAAAGACGATTTGGACAAACAAGCGAACAACTCAAAAATCATTAAGACCGAGCGAATGAGAATTAGGAAAGAAAATGTGATGACAGCACGGAAATTAATAATGATATCGATGGTGATACTGGGCGTTTCGGTCCGGGTAGCTTTTGGTCAGATATCGCTTGGCGGCGATATGGAGGAAATTGATTATGCCGAACCTCAGGAATATGAAGTAGGTGGTATTACCATTTCAGGTGTGCAATATCTTGATAAAAATGTATTGGTGATGCTATCCGGAATTTCAGTAGGCGAAACCATTATGGTGCCGGGAGATAAAATCAGTAAAGCCATAGAAAAGCTCTGGGAACAAGGTCTCTTTGAGAATGTGAGAATTGTAGCCTCCAAAATAGAATCCGGAAAAATCTTCCTCGAAATTCAGCTTCAGGAAAGGCCCCGCCTGTCTAAGTTTTCTTTTGAAGGAGTAAAAAAGGGTGAAGCCGATAAGCTAAGAGAAAAGCTAAACCTGGTCAGGGGCGATGTGGTAACCGATAACCTCAGAGTTAGTGCAAAAACAACCATCAAAGATTATTTTAAGGATAAAGGCTATCTTAATGCTGAAGTAGATATTCAGCAAAACATTGATACTACCCGCGCAAATAATGTAGCGCTGCGATTCAGCATAGACAAAAACAAGCGAATCAAGATCAACAATATCAATGTTGTTGGCAATACGAAACTAACAGATAACCAGGTTATAAGCGCCTTTAAAAACACTAAGGAGAAAGCGCGTTTCAGACCTCTGAACAGCATAGATAAGCTCATTGCTTCTACATTGAAAGGAGTGGTCAGGTTAGACTTCCTCTCTGTATTGGATAGCGCCAGAAATATCATAGCCGATGATTACCGCCTCAGCTTGTTTAAGCGCTCTAAATATCTTCCTGACGAATTTGAAGAGGATAAGCAGGCATTAATAGAAAAATACAACACGAAAGGATATCGCGATTTTAAAATCACGGATGAGGAGATTGTTTATAACGATGATAATACAATCCAACTGAAGCTTCACGTTTCTGAAGGTGATAAATACTTTTTCCGCGATATTGACTGGGTTGGCAATACCGTTTACAATGCAGAACAATTAGACCGTATTTTGGGTATACAAAAAGGCGATGTATTCAATAAGGAAATCCTGGATACAAAGCTGAATTATGATCCAAATGGTATGGATGTTAGTTCATTATACCTGGACAACGGCTATTTGTTTTTTAATGTAACCCCTGTAGAAACGAAAGTGGAACAGGACTCAATAGATTTGGAGTTACGGATTTATGAAGGCGAACAGGCACGTATCAGCGAAGTTTCGGTTTCTGGAAATACCAGGACAAACGATCATGTTGTTTTACGTGAATTGCGTACCAAACCCGGAGAATTGTTCAGTCGTAATGACATTATCCGCTCTACACGGGAGCTGGCACAGCTTAAATACTTTAATGCCGAATCCATTAATCCGATACCGAAACCCGATCCGCAAAACAATGAAGTGGATATTGAATATCAGGTAGAGGAGACTTCCTCAGACCAGATCGAGCTCTCAGGAGGTTGGGGATATGGCCGTTTGATAGGAACTTTAGGATTGTCTTTCAATAACTTTTCTACCCGGAACTTTTTTAAGAAAGAGGCCTGGCGTCCTGTGCCTACCGGTGATGGTCAGAAGCTTAGCTTGCGTGTGCAATCATACGGAAAGGGGTATCTCAGCTATAGCGCTTCTTTTACAGAGCCTTGGCTTGGCGGCAGTAAACCAAACTCTCTGACATTATCTTATTATCACTCCATTTACGGAAATGCATTTACCGCTTCGGCCAGTGATTACTCGTTTACTATCGACGGATTAACCATTGCTCTGGGTAAGCGCCTGAAATGGCCTGATGATTTCTTTACCCTTAAGCAAAGCATTAACCTTCAGCGATATAAACTGGATAATTATAACCGGATATTCTCTTTTGGTGATGGTGACGGCAATTACAATACAATCAGTTATAAAATTGATTTCGGAAGAAACTCCATTGATGCGCCTATTTACCCACGACAGGGTTCTAATGTTTCATTATCTCTTGAGGTAACGCCTCCCTATTCCATGTTTGACAATAAGGACTACGCATCCATGTCTGAAAAAGAAAAATTCAAATTGATGGAATTCCACAAATGGAAATTCAAAGGCGCATGGTACAAAAAGCTGGCAGGGGATCTTGTAATCAGCTTCCGTAGCCAATATGGATTCCTTGGAGCCTATAACCAGGATATAGGAACAATCCCGTTTGACAGGTATTTCCTTGGCGGTGATGGCCTTACCGGATACAGCAATTTCGACGGGCGCGAAATAATTTCCATGAGAGGTTATAGCAATTACTCGCTGACGCCTGAATATTACAACGACCAAAACCTCGGAGGAACAATTTATAATAAAAATACACTTGAATTGCGTTATCCGCTCTCGCTTAATCCAAGCGCTACAATTTATGCCTTAGGATTTTTGGAGGCCGGTAATTCGTGGTTGAATTTCAAACAGTTTCAGCCTTATAACCTGTATCGTTCTGCCGGTGTAGGTCTCAGGGTTTTCCTCCCGATGTTCGGCCTTCTGGGTATCGATTACGGGTACGGATTTGATGATGTGCCGGGTATGGAAGATGCTAATAAAGGACAGTTCCATTTCTCTATTGGACAGTCGCTGGATTAATGCAAATGCAAACAAAATATAAATCAAGGTTACATTTAAAAGCTTGATGCGTTTTTGGTATATTATTTGATAATAACAGGGAAATATAAAAAGACCGGATTATGAAAAAATTAATAATGACTGCTTTTGCTTTGATGCTGTTCGCAGGTACAAGCATGGCACAGCGATATGCTTTTGTGGATACAGAGTATATTTTAGGTAATATACCTGAATATGAAGATGCCCAACAGCAACTGGATGACTTGTCAGAAAAATGGCAGCGTGAAATTGAAAAACGTTATCAGGAAATAGATCAGCTTTATAAAGAGTTTCAGGCTGATGCTGCATTGATGCCCGAAGAGATGAAAAAACAGCGCGAAGAAGAGATAGTGCAGCAGGAGAGGGAAGCGAAAGAACTACAGCGAAAACGTTTTGGGCAGGAAGGAGACTTATACCAAAAAAGACAGGAGCTGATAAAACCCATTCAGGAAAAAATTTACAATGCCATTGAAAAAATTGCCACAGATAAAAATTACGCTTTTGTTTTTGACAAAGCCAGCAACCCTAAAATGCTTTTTGCCGACTCTCGCTACGACATAAGCGATCAGGTGCTGGAAGAAATGGGGTACGCGTATTAATTACGTAAAATAATTGTTTAAGTCTGCATTTTTGCATTAATAAAAATTGATAAATTTGCAGACATTATTAAAGAGAAAACGAATAAAACACAAAAAATAGACATGAAACATCTGAATAAAATCATTCTTTTGCTTGCTGTTGTGATGATAGCAGGAACAGCCAGTGCGCAAACCGACGCCAAATTAGGATACGTGAATTCCGGAGAACTTCTGGAAAAAATCCCCGGAAGGGATACACTGGAACAAAAACTTAAGGATTACCGTAAAGGCCTGGAAGACCAGGTGCAGTCCATGATTGTGGAGTACCGTAGCAAGCTGCAGAACTATCAGGAGAATATGGACTCTATGTCTGACCTTATACGTCAGTCAAAAGAAAGCGAATTGCAGGAGTTGGAACAGCGTATTCAGAATTTCAGGCAAACAGCCGATGAGGATTTACAAAATAAACAGTCGGAACTCTTTAACCCGTTGTTAGAGAAGGCTCAAAAAGCAATCGAAAAAGTAGCTGAAGAACAGGGTTATACCTACGTGTTTGATGTTTCAATGGGTACACTCCTTTACTATGAAAAAGGAGATAACCTGCAAAAAGACGTAGAAAAAGAATTAGGAATCAATTAAAGAAGCTATTATTGCGTTTTCATACACGTAATTTTAATTAGCAATTACCTCAATTGGCCAGTAAAAAGCCCCGAAAGGGGCTTTTTTAGTATTATGTTTTCAGAATTGTAATTATATTTTGGATGGTTTGATTACTCGTCCTCATACCACGAAGCATACATCGTATAAGACTGCGCTATACGCTGTATTTCTCCTTTGCTAAGGTTTTCGTCTATGTCTTTGATCTTTTTGGCCGGAACACCCGCATAAACCCCTCCGGATTTTACGATCATTCCTTTCGGGATGAGAGCGCCTGCCGCGATGATGGTGTTGCTCTCAACCACGGCATCATCCATGATGATGGAGCCCATGCCTATAAGTACGTTGTCGTGAATGGTGCAGCCATGCACAATGGCGTTATGGGCTATGGAAACGTAATTGCCGATGTTGGTAGGTGATTTTTTATACGTGGCGTGAATTACAGCTCCGTCCTGTACGTTAACCTGGTGCCCCATCCTGATATAATGCACATCTCCGCGAACTACGCTGTTAAACCAAAAACTGCAGTTATCGCCGCAGGTTACGTCTCCAATTATGGTAGCGTTGTCAGCAAAAAAACAATTATCGCCGAATTTCGGATCGATTCCTTTTAATGATTTAATCAGTGCCATGATGTTTGTTGTTTTTATGATTGGGCGGATAATCCAGTGAATAATGGAGTCCGCGGCTTTCCTTTCTTTCCATTGCCATTTTGATAATCAGATAGGCTACATTGATGAGGTTTCGCAGCTCACAAATTTCTTGCGACACAATGGATCGCTCATATAAAGCTTCTGTTTCCTCATATATTATTTTTAACCGGTCCAGCGCCCGTTTTAAACGCAGGTTGGTTCTTACAATTCCTACATAGTCGCTCATAATAGAGCGCAACTCTTTATGGCTTTGCGTAATCAGTACCATTTCTTCGGGCAGCGTGGTCCCTTCAGCATCCCACTCCGGAATATTTTCCTGGTGATGGATTTTACCATATGTTTCCAAAGCTTCTATGCTTGCGCGATGACTAAAAACCAGCGATTCGAGCAGGGAGTTGGAGGCAAGCCGGTTGGCGCCATGCAGTCCGGTTGATGCAGTTTCTCCTGAGGCATAAAGGTTTTTGATTGAGCTCCGGGCATACTCATCCACCTTGATTCCGCCACACAAGTAATGCGCTGCCGGCACTACCGGTATCATCTCTTTCGTGATGTCAATGCCGATACTAAGGGCTTTGGCATAAATCGTAGGGAAATTCCGGATGAGTTTGTCTTTATCAAGATGACGGCAATCGAGGCTCACATGGTCTTTCCCGGCCAGTTTCATTTCAGTATCAATAGAGCGTGCCACAATATCCCGCGGTGCGAGCGATTCACGCTTGTCATACTTATGCATGAAAGGCTCTCCGTCAACAGTCTTCAATACACCGCCAAATCCGCGTAAAGCTTCTGTAATCAAAAATGAAGGCTGCTCCGATGGGTTGTAAAGGGATGTGGGGTGAAACTGGATGAATTCCATGTTTTCTATGCGGCCTTTGGCGCGTGCCACCATCGCAATGCCGTCGCCGGTAGAAATCACAGGGTTGGTTGTGGTTTTATAAGCGTTTCCGGCGCCTCCTGAAGCCAGCATGGTTTTCCGGGCCAGAACCGTAATGATTTCATCGGTTTTGCTGTTCAAAACGTAAGCGCCATAACAGGTGATATCTTTTGTGTGCCGGGTTACTTTTTTACCCAAATGGTGTTGCGTAATTAAATCTATGGTGAAATGTTCTTCTAACAATTCAATGTTAGGATGATTTTTCGCTTGCTTGAGCAGCGTATTTTCTATCTCCTCACCGGTGTTGTCTTTGTGATGCAAAACACGGTTTTC
>JBNJGK010000098.1:0-11498 GCA_051747665.1 Bacteroidota bacterium
ATATCGATTTCGGTAAGCTTACATGCCTCACTGTTTTTCTTTATTTTTGCGATATTATTAACGGGCCGTTCGTTCAGGCTTTCATGTGCATCAGAGCAATGAATCAGGCCGCTTAACAGTTTACAGCTATGCATTTCAAACCTATTACAATCCTTGCAATCCTTCTGGTCAGTCTTTTCTCAGGCTGTCAGAATCCGAAAGAAGAAAAAGTCTTTGACTGGAATAATGCCACGGTATATTTTTTGCTAACCGACCGTTTTCATAATGGCAATCCCGACAACGATGTAAACTTTGGTCGTGATGATGATGCCAAAGAGCTGCGGCAGTTTATGGGGGGCGACCTTCAGGGCATTACTGAAAAGGTTAAAGAAGGGTACTTTAATGACCTTGGCGTGGATGCGCTTTGGTTTTCGCCGGTGCATGAGCAAATCCACGGGAGCGTGGACGAAGGTCAGGGTGAAACATATGCTTTCCACGGCTACTGGATTCGCGACTGGACCAGCATGGAGCCGAACTTTGGAACACACGAAGACCTTGCCGAGCTGGTAAATGAGGCTCATGACAACAATATCCGCATTATGCTCGATATCATCGTCAACCACACCGGACCGGTCACTGAAAAAGATCCTGTTTGGCCTTCTGAATGGGTACGTACTGAGCCGCAATGCACCTACGAGGATTACGAAAGCACCGTGTTCTGTACCTTAGTTGAAAACCTTCCTGATATCCGCACAGAATCAGAAGAAGATGTGGAAATACCTAAAGCTTTGCGCGATAAGTGGGAAAAGGAAGGCCGCCTGCAGCAAGAACTCGATGAGCTGGATGCATTTTTCGAGCGCACAGGATATCCCAGGGCGCCTAAATATTACATCATTAAATGGATTACAGATTATATCAGGGAGTTTGGTGTTGATGGGTTCAGAGTTGATACGGTGAAACATGTGGAGGAAGACGTATGGAGCATCCTGGCAAAGGAAGCTAAGATAGCTTTTAATGAGTGGAAGGAAAGAAATCAGAAAGCAATTCAGGAGGATCAGGAGTTTTTTATGCTGGCCGAAACTTACAACTACAATATAAACAACGGGCGCATGTTCAGTTTTGGCGATAAAGAGGTGGACTATTTCAGGCATGGTTTTGACAGCCAGATTAATTTCGGGTTTAAATATGATGCCAATAACGATTATGAAAAACTCTTCTCTAACTATGACAGTTTACTGCATGCAGATTTAAAAGACTACACAGTGATGAACTACGTGAGTTCGCACGATGACAGTCAACCATTTGACAAAAAGCGAAAACGCACTTTTGAATCAGCAACTAAGCTTATGCTGACTCCGGGCCAAGTCCAGATTTATTATGGTGATGAAATCGCCAGACCTCTGGAAATTGAAGGCGCTGCAGGCGATGTCAACCTCCGCAGCAAGATGGACTGGGATGACGACAGTCATGAAGATTTGCGCAAACACTGGCAAAAACTCGGACAGTTCCGTCAGCGTCATCCGGCTGTGGGTGCCGGAAAACATCATAAAATCAGCGATGTACCATACACCTTCGCACGTACTTACAACAAAAAAGATTATGAAGATAAAGTAGTAGTGGCTCTCGATGTAAGCGGCAATGAAGCAACCATTCAGGTAGCTCCTTATTTTGAGGATGGCACTACGCTTAAGGATGCATACAGTAATCAGGAAGCCAAAGTAAAAAATGGAAAAGTCAGAGTTACAGACCATATGGGTATTGTATTGCTTGAAGAGCTAAAACCATGATGTTTTACTGTTAAATTCTAAGCGATAGAATGCATTTATTTTTAGATGTTAAGCAGCACTCAACAAAAAAAGTGCAGACCGGATGAACTCACCTAAAGGCGCTAAGAGCCGGATGTAACGAATATATCAGCAAGCCGATAAAAAAAGATGCCTTATTGAACATTATTCATGAGCATCTTGTGTAGTAAAGAATTAAAAAAATCGTTTGATTTGATAGACCATATATTAATATTTGAGTTTTGTCCGCTGTGCCATAATGCAGGTTTTCCGTTTTATAAAAACCACTTTTATCAATGCACTGAATGCGGTGGTATTTTCAGGCCTGAAAAAGATTATCCAGCCCCTTTACATGAAAAACACCGGTATCTTCAGCACAACAACGATGTTTTTGACCCTCATTACCGTGAGTTTGTAAGCCCTGTTGAAGAAACGGTTAAGCAGTATTATTCTCCCGAAGACAGCGGTCTGGATTACGGAGCCGGAACAGGTCCGGTCATAGCCCAAATGCTTAAAGAGCACAACTACGAAATTGAATTATACGATCCTTTTTTTTACCCGAAAAAAGAAAAACTTGAAAAAAAGTATGACTACATTATTTGCTGCGAAGTGATGGAACATTTCCACCGGCCTGATGAAGAATTTCAAAGCCTTAAAGATTTATTAAAACCGGATGGAAGGTTAATCTGCATGACAGATATGTATCATGACGGAATTGACTTCAAGGGCTGGACATATAAAAACGACCGCACCCATGTTTTTATATACCAGAGAGAAACGATCAATTGGATTGGAACTCATTTTCAGTTTCGAAACCTATCGGTACATAATCGGCTCATCGTATTTCAACGATAAAAAATGTTAGTTTTTGTTTTTCATCTCAGATGTTAACCTTACCCTTTTCCCATCGCGTAAAGCTACAACAAATGCGTCGCTCACCCCTTTTGTGCGGGCGATATCAGCATAAGAAGCAGCGGCCTGGTAATTGTCAAACGTACCTGCAAAATAACGATAAAGGCCATTGGTATGTGATTCAGAAATATCGCGGCGGATGTTGTATTGCTGTTTCCATCTTTGTGCATCCACCGGCTTGCTAACGGCCAGCAACTGCACACTGAACACAAGCCCACTGTCAAACATTTCATCTGCGTCTACATATCCTGGTGACGAGCCTGATGAGGAGCGATGCATGCGTGAATCCTGTTCTTTTTCCTGAGTGTCCTGACGGCTTGGTGTGCTGCTGTCATCAGACTGGCGATTGCTTTCACTGGAGTCGCTTGTGCAGGTAAGGTTAGTAGAAATCTCTTGTATATCCGGCCCTTCAAAGTCGAGGCGTTCATATTCATCTTCCTGAGTGCGTTGTCTGCTGCCGCGATTTTCTTCCTCTTCAGGTTCTTCATCACCGCCGTTCAGGAAGCCATTTCCGAATTTGTAATTAATACCAAAAGCTACATTCAGAAAGGGGTCCATCACAAAACCGCCTTCAACCAGGTCAACCATTTCTGATGCCACCAAGCGGTAAGTCCATTCAGTATAAAGATGCCAGTTTTCATAAACCCGGTACTCGAAGCCGAGTCCCAGCGGGAAAGTCACTCCATAATGCACTGTTTCTGCATTCGGGTCAATTTCATCCCTGGTCACTGCATCGCGCAAGAGCGCATCCCAGGTAGCAAAGCTCATTCCGGCCACGCCATAGATTTCCCACCTTCTCTCAGGGGTTTTTTCCATCCACAATTGATCAAGGCCAAACTTTCCGTTAACGCCAGCCTCAAAATATTTTGTATCTAAAAACAGGTTGGCAGGCCGGCCATCATCAAATAAATCCCGGTAGCTTTTCAGGCGTCCGCCCATCATCTGCGCTCTCAGAGTGAACCATGAGTTCATTTCTTTTCCGGCCATAATAGACCAGGAAAGTTTCGATTCATTATTCAGTTTTTCAAAAAAGCCATATTCACTTACATCTCCGTAAAATTGGCTAAATCCTGTACCAAGCGCAATGCTCCATCCTTCATAATCCGTATTGGGATCATAATAAGCTCCTTCTTGTGCTGATGCCATTTTCGTCAGTGAGAACAGCAAAAGCAGCGCGATGATGTTACGGGTAAAATTATTCATGCTTCTCATGGATTCTTATTGACAATGTTGTTTCAAAAGTTCCCCGGCTTGTTCCACTCCCTGTTCATAGGCTCTTTTCCAGTCAGAACAAGCCTCAGACCTGTCACCAAGGTGAAATTTTACCACACCACGGTTTGTATAATTCTTCAACCATTCTTTTTCTTTTTCCGGATCCGCCGGACGGTAATCCAGCGCCATATTATAATCTTCTAAAGCGCCATAAAGGTCTCCCAGCCGGTATTTTGCGTTTCCGCGATGGGTATACATGGCAAAATGATCATAATTGGGTTTCATTCTTAAAGCTTTATTCAGGTTGGCCACCGAGTTATAGTAATCTCCATACTGATATTGGTTTACACCGAGTTTGCAAAAACCTTCAAATGTAGTAGGCTGACTATCCGAATACTGAAAAGAAATCGAGGGGGTTCCGATAAAATCTTTAAACCGTTCGAAATCTGTTTCAAAATACTTTTTATCAAACAAGTTTTTAAGGTTCTCCTCATTATAATAGCTGCGTTGTGTGTAAGCTTTATTATAGTTTGGAATAAGATTAAACCTCATTTTTCTATCACCCTCATCAACAGCAGGATAAAGCGCCAATAACAAATTTGTAGTACTATATGAGGTTAATTTCTTTTCATAGGTAGCATTCTGGATTCTTTTGGAAATGAGTGCATCTACATTCTTTGAGTCAGGAAACGATATTTCATCTTTTACAAACACTTTTAAATCTACAATATAAGGCTTATTGAAAATCAAGGGGCTGGGCAAAATCTGCTCCAGCCGATCTGCCCTGAAAACAAAATACTCTACTGATTCATACGTAGAAAAATCTTCTTTGATTAACGGAAACTCAAATCTGCCTTTTTCTCTCCATATCTGCAGCAATTGAAAAGCCTGTCCATCTATGATTACATCTCGAAGCTCCATTTTAAGGAAATTCTCCTGCCCTAATCGCTGTTCGGCCTTTGTTGCTTTTAACTGTTGTTTTATTTTTCGCTGTTCACGCTTACTCAGCCTTGCCTCAGAAGCTTCCTCGGACGATTTCTGAGTTCGTATATAAGGTATTTTGTTTTTTCCTGTCTCCCACTCTCCTGCACCCAGATAAATATAACCGGTAGCCTTCTTCAGGGTTGTGCGTACATCCTTTATTTCGATATCATTTGTATCTTCCTGCCGCTGGAACTGTGCCCATGACATTTGCCATATCAGCAAACTCAATATGATTAAAACGGATCTTCTCATAATATCTGTAAAATTAAATATTTTAATCTCACTTCCAAACCTCTTGCGTAAGGTTTTATTAACGAGGTTTTCAACAATTAAATATTCGAAAGTACATAATTTTTCTGTATTTTGAGTTGAATATACACACTTATTCGAGGTATGGTCGCAAATAGCTCCGGATTTCACTATTGAAAATACTAAAGCATGCAGCGTAATCAGGCAATCTGGCTAAATCGAAGAAAACATGTTTATGAATACAAGAGTATTTATTCTACTGAATTCCTGTAAAAAATGATGATGTTTTTGTAGAGCATTGCATCGTAATTAAGCTAATGTAAATGTTAAAACACAAACTTTTCGCAAACAATAGCGTTTAAAGAAATGTGAAGCAAAAAGATTATATAATATAAAACTCAAAACAAATGATTAAAAGTGTCTTACTATTTAGTATTGCAGTCTTATTCAGCTTAAGTCTCACTGCACAAAACTCCCCGTTTTATTCCTTTGAAGTAGAGGATATTGACGGAAATTCATTTGACTTATCAAAGCTTAAAGGCAAAAAGGTCCTGGTAGTAAACACAGCCAGCAAATGTGGCTACACTCCACAATATGAGGACTTACAGAAACTTTATGAAAAATACGGCGGTGACGACTTCACAATCATCGGTTTTCCGGCCAATAACTTCATGAATCAGGAGCCTGGCAGCAACGACCAGATCAAAGATTTCTGCAACCAGGAATATGGGGTGACATTTCAGATGATGTCAAAAATTTCAGTGAAAGGAGATGACATTCATCCGCTATATGATTGGCTGACTAAAAAAGAACATAATGGCCAGGAAGATGCCAAAGTGAAATGGAACTTTCAGAAATTTATGATTGACCGGGAAGGAAATTGGGTTGACTATGCAAAACCCGGCACAAAACCCTTCGATGACAAAATCATTGACTGGATTGAATCATAAATTCCCCTTCTTTTTTATATGATTATCATATTTTTGCATCTTTGAAATGCTTAAATATGCTTTTATGGCTTTAAGATATAGCTTTTTATTGTTCCTGCTTCCGCTGATTTCATGGGGGCAGGATACACGTCAATCAGAATTTCTGGTGTATCATAACATGCTGATGAAGCCAGACACGATGGTGTTTTCCTTTTGGAAGAACCAGGATACCCTTATTGTAAAAAGAATCATGCAGCAATATGTACCCACGGCTGAAGAAGAAGCGCATAGAACAAGTTACCGCAATACTTCATCATCGAATGCTGTTAAAGGCTCAAAACTTTTTAACGGCAAAAACATAACCTATTTTTTTGGAGAGGAGAAACACTTAATCAGCAACGATACACTCTATAAGTTTGTAACCACCAATAAGCTTTCTGCCGACTCAATTGATGTGCTTTTTGGCCGGAAAGACAATACATCGTCATACAGAAAAAAGAATTACAAGCGCAACCTAAAAATAATAGAAGAAAACCGGCAACTGACTAAAAAGCCGGTTTATTACCCCGGTATTTTCAGTCAGCATAAAGCAATAGAAATTGAAAATCACACCGATTGCCCTGACAAGATTGAACTCATAAACCAATGGACCGGCGACAACAAAACCTACCGTAAGGTGCGCTTAACTTACGGTTGCAATAATTATCGCAAAAGCATCACGTTGCTTTTTGATGACGGCTACAATCTTTACGGGTTCGATGAGAAATATATTGACAAATCTATGAATCGCTTTCTGCAAAAAAAACCCTTCAAAGCAAAGTATCACCTGAAAAATTCCCTGCCATAAAAAACCTTACTTTCGCAGCAAAATTTCAGGCTTGTGAATAAGAAAATCCTGCGCCTTGCCGTGCCAAACATCATCAGCAACCTCACCGTACCATTGGTTGGATTAACGGACATGGTATTGATGGGACATCAGAACGCTGCCGTATTTATGGGCGCGGTATCGATTGGCAGCATGATTTTTATGTTTATCTATTCCGGTTTCGGTTTTTTGCGCATGGGTACCAGCGGTTTTACAGCTCAGGCCTTTGGCAAGCGTTCTCTTGAAGAGTGCATGAGCGCTTTGTCGCGCGCTTTGTTAGTAGGCTGGATAGCCGCAGCTTTGCTGATTTTGCTGCAGTGGCCTTTGGCTTGGGGTATTTTTGAGCTTATCAACGGAAGCCAAGAGGTTGAGCATTATGCACGTCAGTATTTCTTCATCCGCATTTGGGCAGCTCCTGCCACCTTAGCCATTTACGGTTTTACGGGATGGTTTATCGGCATGCAGAATGCTCGCAGTCCTATGGTTATAGCCATCACCGTTAACCTGCTTAACGTGCTGTTCAGCATCTTCTTTGTTGAATATTACGGGATGACCGCTCGCGGCGTGGCTTTAGGAACCCTGATTGCTCAATATATCGGGCTTTTCCTGAGCATGTTCCTGTTTTTCCGGTTTTATGGTAAGATTATCAAATACTGGAGCCGTAAGGCGATGATGAAGGTTGAAGGCTTTAAAATCTTTTTCAGGGTCAACAGCGACATTCTTATCCGCACTTTATTGCTCACCGGAACCATTTTTTATTTCAATGCCCGCTCAGCGGCTTTCGGTGATGAAATCCTGGCTGTCAATTCAATGCTGCTACAGTTCTTGTGGGTTTTTTCATTTTTCATCGATGGATTTGCTTTTGCAGCAGAAGCGCTTGTGGGCAGATATGTAGGCGCCGGAAGCCAAAAAAACCTGAAAAGAGCTATCCGGCTTATCTTTTTATGGGGCCTTGCAATAAGTCTGCCAATGACACTGTTGTATCATTTTGCAGGAAACATCTTCATTGATCTGTTTACGGATGTTAAAAGCGTTTATAACGCTGCTCAACCCTACCGGTTCTGGACGGCGCTGATTCCGGTAGTAACCTTTTCTGCTTTTTTGTGGGATGGTATTTACGTAGGAGCCACAGCTTCAAAAACCATGCGCAATTCAATGATTGTTTCTTCATTGCTGGTCTTTCTGCCTGCATTCTACATTTTGGAAAAACCCCTCGGCAACCACGGTTTATGGCTTGCAATGCTCCTCTTTATGGCTACGCGAGGCATCTATTTAGGCCTGCGCGCCCGTAAAGTCATCCTTACCCATTCTCTGAAAAAGCCATAAAACTCATTTAGATGCTTTCCCGGGGTCCTTCACTATAGCAATAATAGTATGGCCCGGAAGCGGCTCAAACTTCTTGTCGCTTGTATTTACCAACAAGCGCTTTTCTTTCGTAAAGCTAAACAGCGGAACGGCTTCCTCACCATAATGCTTTTTAAACTCCTCCATATCAAAATCCTTAGTTAAACGCGTTGCTTTTACTTTCGCTCCTTCTTCATATAACCGAATGAGGTGATCCAGGTCTACTTCATCTCCAAAAAGAATTCTCCCTTTCAAATGGTTAGGCAGAATATCACGTCGCTCACCGGATTCGTGTTTTTTTCTTGAAATCTGATAGGTTTCTTCACGGTCAAAAACATCGTCAAAATGAAATAAAGCAAGCGAATTAGCCTCTTCGTTTGGAGTTACAGCCATTAATTTACCAATACCATCGAAAGGAATTTCATCAAGGACATGTTCTGATAAAATATTGCCATGCACTGCAGGAATGTTTTTCATGTGGGCTTCAGAAACCGCATTCCAGTTTCGATCCACCAGTACTACATTAAGGCCAAGCTCCATCACCTTTTTTGCAATTTCCTGAATAACAGGCTCTGCTCCCAAAAACAAAATGCCCTGCGGGTTTGATTGTGAAAGCTTCAAACTGCGCGCTAAAGGTCCTGCTGTTAATCCATAAACCATAACGGTTCCTACAATAACGATAAAAGTAATAGGCACAAGAAGCTCAGCTTGCGGCACTTCCAGTTCACCGAGCCTTATGGCAAACAAGGAAGAAACGGCTGCAGCCACAATACCTCGGGGCGCCATCCAGCTAAGGAACAATTTTTCTTTAAAATTTAATTTACTGAAAAGAGATGATAAGAAAACGGATAAGGGACGGGCTACAAAAATCAGTACAGCAAGCAAAATCAACACCTGGTAAGTGATATCGCTGAACACCTGCAAATCCAATCGCGCAGCAAGAATAATAAACAAAATTGAAATAATCAGTACCTGTAAGTTTTCCTTAAACTCAAGAATGTGTTTTATAGCGACGTATTTTTGGTTAGCCATCACGATTCCCATCAGAGTAGCAGCAAAAAGTCCCGATTCAGGCTGTAATAAATCTGATACTAAAAACGAAGCCACCACTGCGGCCAGCGTTACACTTTCCTGGAGAAAATCAGGAATCCAAAATCTACGTAAGAAAAGCACAAGAATAAAAGCAAAAGCAATCCCACTCAAAGAACCAAAAACAATTGTTTTACCCATGCTTAATAAAACCGCAGTTGTAGCGCCCTGAACACTACTTGCCAGAATTCCTTCAAATACCAGCACCGCCAACAAAGCACCGATCGGATCAATTACGATGCCTTCCCATTTAAGGATGCTGTTGACTTTTCCAGAAGGCCTGATTTGGCGCAGTAATGGCCCTATCACTGTTGGTCCTGTAACTGTAAGGATTGCAGCTAACAAAATAGAAACCTGCAAATTAAGACCCAACAGATAATGAGCCGTTACGGTTCCAATACCCCATGTTAATAACACCCCAAGCACAATCAGGCTGAACACTACACCACCTATTTCGCGCAATTCCTTGATGTTTAGCGTTAGCCCGCCTTCGAAAAGGATAATGGCAACAGAAAGGGATACAAACGGAAGCAGCATTTCTCCCATCAGATTGTCCGGGTTTATAAAATCAAACACCGGTCCGGCTAAAAAACCAACAATCAACAATAAAAATATGGAAGGAAAGCGTAAACGCCAAGCCACCCACTGCGATGTAATACCAAGCAGGACAATCAACCCCAGCTCTACCAAAACGTGTTCTGACATAATTTCAATTTTTTTTTAAACAAAACTAAACAAGTTTTGATTCAACTGGGTCAAAAATATTTCACGTCTTGGATAACACCGTTTTTCAGTACGTCATCAATTAATCAATTTACCGTCTGTTAACACATTAAAAATCTGCCGAAAAGTGCATAAAGAAATTTGCCAATCCTATTGATTGAAGGGCTTTCCAAACCTTAATCCATAATAGGTAAATCCTTTCTTAAGCAATTTCAAACATCAATACCTCACAACTACATACCTGTACCCGCCAATCGCACTCAAAATAATACCGATAAAGAAAAGAACCACCATCACCATAATCAATGCCATGGTAATAATCATTACCGGGATAAACATCAAGGCTGCCAAAAAAGTCTGGATGATAATTCTCAACAATCCATGAATCGGATTTGTCGAAAACAAGCTCTCAAGCACCATTATCAGGAATGTAACGGCAGTAAACATCATAACGAACCAGGCTGTCCATGTTCCGAATCCATAACCATAAGGCCACAGCGTGAAGTTTTCGCCAAAATAGTATTCCACAGGATCTTGCCAGAAAACGATAATCAGTGCCATCAAAACAGCAGCTATTGCAGACACAATTGGGAAATATGCCATCCCCACATAATCGCTTCCGGTCATCCTGCCAAGTCCGGCATCCAGGGAACTGAAAAACACAACTCCTAGGATTCCGAGTAGTAAAGCACCACCCATTATGGCCCAGAACTGCCAGCTTCCCCAATTCATTTTTTCGTCAAGGTAAGCCTCAATTTCAGACATTTCATCATCCTCTACCGACCGGTGATCGAGGTACTTAAGCTGAATATAGCCTGTTTTCCCGTTAAGGTTGACTTTAAGCCATTCATTCCATTTGCCACCTTTGGTGGGAACCTTTTCAGAAAACCGCAATGTATCGCTCTTATCTACTTTGCCAATATTTCTGGAATCTCTTGTGGGCACACTTCTTACTATCAAATTATCCTGTTCGGGCAGATAGTAATATTCTTTCTCCTCCTCTTTTTCATGAAGCCTTTTCGGATCTTTTAAGGCCATCAGGCTATCAATTTCCGCAGGCTTCAAAAGTCTGTCATAAATCCTTACTTCATCAATAATTGCTTCAAAATCCTCGTTGTCGTGGGCGTTAGAACCAATCATGGTCATGGCCGATCCCATATCCATCGAAGTACGTCCTAAAGTCTTGTGGCCATTTACGTAAATACTCGCATAACCACTTTTTTCGTCGTAATTGGCTGCTAAAAAAACCCATTCTTTACGCTCAACAGACACCTCGCCAATGTGTCCTCCATTGCCGTCAGAAATAGCCCAGATATATTTCTTGCCTTCCTTAACTGTAAAAATTTTACGGTCGCCGCCTCTGTCATCATTAGAAATTACGGTGATTTTATCCCACTTGTTAAAGGGATAAACCCAGGCGCACATGGC
>JBNJGK010000099.1:0-11267 GCA_051747665.1 Bacteroidota bacterium
AACCATTTTTCCTAATCCGCCAAACTGGCCGAGATTAAATGTAAGATTCAGGGTTGAGTTCGTATATATATCATAATCAAATCCACCTTCTTTGGCATCAAGGATATCACTGTTAACTGTTTTCCAAGACTGTTCCAAACCAAGACTGACAGCATCGGAAAGCTTGTAGCTTATTCCTCCACCAACAGGGATAACGGCTTCAGTAGTTAATTCGAGTGGCCCGTTTGAAGCACCAGTTCCTCCATTTGCTCCTAATAAACTGCCATCGGATTTGTTCCTCCATTCGGTTTCCCAGTTAGAAAAACCTATACCAGCAAAACCATATATATCAATTTTCCGGTCTGCTTTATAGTCGGCAAAAAGATTGATCACACTTAAGGTTGCCTGAAGGCTATAGTCCAAAACTGTATTAGCTTCCATTTCTTGCTGCGGTGAAGGGCCTTTTAATGTACTATACAAGCCTCCATATTGGGCGTTTCCTCTTAAGCCAAATACGGGGGATAATTGATGACCTAAAGTGATCCCACCAGTAAACTTGTCTTCAGACAGTTTTTCTAATGGGTTTTGGTCTTGCACATCGCCCCAGAATTGCGCAATACCTCCATTAAGGGTTAAGTACCAATACCGTGCGAAAGAATCGGTAGCGTTTTTGTCTGTTTCCTGGCTGAAAGCATTTCCTTGTATTAGAATGAGTGCTAACGCAAGGAAGAATGCATTAAGGGTAAATCTGGTTTTTTTCATAATGTTTATTTTTGATATTTTTAGATTTTTCTGCAATATTTTACTAAAGTAAGAAAAAAAATTCATTTTTGTTTACTATAATTTTAATTAAGCTCTATATGTGCAACAAATTTAAAAAATTATCGTATTCATTATAAATTCTAATTAAATTAATTTTTGAATATATACTTGAGAAAGGTAGCCATTTTATTTTTTGTTATTATTTTAGCTTCAGAGAGTAATGCTCAAAAGCATTATGCGAGTTATGCTCTACTGGATGCAGGATTAACTATCTCCTTAGCCGATATTAAAAGGTATAATTTTGCGCCAACTACTCAGGGTGTTAATGAGTTACAGTATGGCACAGGCCTGGGAACTACATTTTTTATAAATGAGAATATAGGGCTCAACACAGGTGTTAGGTTTTATGCTATCGCCGGTATTGATCCGGAGCTTGGAATGAGTTTTCAAGGGCAGGCATGGGCGCCATCAGCAAGCTTATCTTTAGCCTTTAACTCTGTTTTTGAAGATAATCTTGCTTCACCCTGGAACAGAAGGTTTAAATTGTTCGTGAAAATGGGATACGGGCATTTATTTTATCAAAATGAGATGAGCCTTTTGGAAAATTTTGACGATGAAGAGATACCGCCCTCATTTTATGAAACAGGCAATTCGAAAGCCGGCTATTCTTTCTTTCCGTTGGAAGTTAATTTTATGTTTAAACTGAATAAAACCAATAGCGAATATTTTCCGCAGGCAAAAAATCGCCTTTACCTGGTACTTTCAGGAACGTATGCGTTTGCAGATACCGATGATCTGGACAGTTTTTCAGGGCGTGATTTCAGCAGCGATGCATTTGTCTATTTTTCAGTAGGATTAGCGTTTTTTATGGGTCGCTAATCCTGATTTTCTGAGATGGTCCCATAAAATAATTCCACCGCTTATTGAGACATTTAGGGAATGCTTTGTACCCCACTGAGGAATTTCAATACATGCATCCGAATGGTCGATTACGGTTTGCTCTACCCCAGTTACTTCATTGCCAAAAACAAAAGCGGTTTTTTGATTCGAATCAGGCTGGTATTCTTGCAGCGCAATACTACCCTCGCATTGCTCTACTGAAATAATTTTAAAAGAATTTTGTTTTAGCTTCTTAATGGCCTCTGTAGTGTTATAGAAATATTCCCAGTAAACAGATTCTGATGCGCCTATAGCCGTTTTCCGAATGTCTTTATGTGGTGGTTTTGCTGTTATCCCGCAAAGGTAAACGGCTTCAAGAGCAAATGCATCGGCAGTACGGAAAAAGCTGCCGGTGTTGCTAGCGCTGCGGATGTTATCTAATACCACAATAACCGGATGTTTCTCCTGGTTTTTGTACTCCTCCACCGACAGCCTGTTCAGCTCATGTATTGCAAGTTTTCGCATATCAACTTATTGAAAGCACAAAAGTAATATTTTTGAAGCCAGATTTTAGAATGCGTTTTCAATCGTTTCGGTTTATAATTTTAACTTTGTCTGATAAAAAAATAAAACTTGGCTGCAAAACAAATACAGGATAAGGTGACTACACCGTTGATGAAGCAATACAATTCCGTGAAAGCAAAATATCCGGATGCGTTGTTGCTTTTCAGGGTAGGGGATTTTTATGAAACGTTCGGGGAAGATGCCCGCAAAACAGCACAAATCCTGGGAATTATTCTTACCAAACGGGCGAACGGTTCGGCTTCGGAAATCGATTTAGCCGGGTTTCCTCATCATGCGCTCGATAGTTACTTACCCAAACTGGTCAGGGCAGGACAAAGAGTAGCCATTTGCGATCAATTGGAAGACCCGAAGATGACCAAAAAGATTGTAAAAAGAGGCGTTACCGAACTGGTTACACCCGGGGTCTCATATAATGATAAGGTGCTGGAAAACAAGGAAAATAATTTTCTGGCTAGCATTCATCTCACCGGCAATTATGCCGGAATAGCGTTCTTGGATGTATCTACGGGTGAGTTTTATTTAGCCGAAGGCAATATAGATTATGCAGATAAATTGTTGCAGTCTTTTAAACCCTCAGAAGTCATTGTTCAGCGAGATAAACGCGGAGATTTTACTGAAAAGTTCGGCAATAAGTTCTTTCTGAAAGTATTTGATGATTGGGTTTTCACGCTGGATTTCGGCAGGGATTTGTTGTTGCGGCATTTTGAAGTAAAAAACCTGAAAGGATTTGGTGTAGAACAGCAGGAAACCGGAATTATAGCCGCAGGCGCCGCGCTGCACTACCTGGCGGAAACGCATCATGACAAAGTAAAACATATTACAAAAATAGCCCGTCTTGAGGAAGAGGATTATGTCTGGCTCGATAGATTCACAATCCGAAATCTCGAAATGTTTACGCCCACCGCCGAAGACGGAACTTCACTTCTCGAGGTTGTCGATAAAACACGCTCTCCGATGGGTTCGCGGCTATTAAAAAAATGGCTTGTCCTTCCGCTAAAGCATAAAAAATCCATTGAAGAGCGCCATAGTGTGGTGGAAGCGTTCATCAAGGATGATGACCTTTTCGAAAGCCTCCACAGCCATATTGAAGAAATGGGCGACCTGGAAAGGCTTATCACCAAAGTGTCTACCGGAAGAATTGCACCGCGGGAGTTGCTTAAGCTGCAAGCTTCGCTTTCTGAAGTGAAGCCTGTTAAAGAACTTTGCCGGCAATCCTCTACTGATGCTCTAAGCAAAATAGGAGAGCAGTTCAGCGAATGTGATATTATAGCGCAGAAAATCCGTGATACCCTGCAGGAGGATCCGCCTGCGCTTGTGAATAAAGGCAATGTTATCGCTTCTGGCATTTCGGAAGAATTGGATGAGTACCGGGATATTATGACTTCCGGCAAGGATTATCTGAAGGAAATCAGAGATCGCGAAGTGAGGAATACAGGCATCAGCTCATTGAAAATCAGTTTTAATAATGTGTTTGGGTATTATCTTGAAGTGCGTAACGTACATAAAGATAAAGTCCCGGAAAGCTGGCACCGAAAACAGACTCTTGTTAGCTCAGAAAGATACATCACCGAAGAGTTGAAAGAATATGAGCATAAGATTTTAACCGCCGAAGACAAAATTCAGGAACTCGAAGAGCGCCTTTTCAGGCAATTGGTTTTTGAGGTGTCGGAATACATTCAACCCGTGCAGCTTAATGCGCAATTGATAGCTAAGCTCGATGTGTTGCTTGCTTTTGCATATCAGGCAAAAACGCATGACTACGTGAAACCGGATATGAATGACTCTTTTGCTTTGGAAATCAGCAACGGGCGGCATCCGGTTATTGAAGACCAGTTGCCGCCCGGCGAAAAATACATTGCCAATGATATTGTGCTGGATACGGAAAAGCAACAAATCATTATCGTTACCGGTCCCAATATGTCAGGAAAATCTGCATTGCTCAGGCAAACAGCGCTGATTGTTTTGCTGGCGCAGGTCGGGAGCTTTGTGCCGGCAACGGAAGCCAAAATCGGGATATTTGATAAGGTGTTTACAAGAGTGGGAGCATCAGATAATATTTCCAGCGGCGAGTCTACCTTTATGGTGGAGATGAATGAAACGGCAAGCATCCTGAATAACATTTCCAATCGCAGTTTGATTTTGCTGGATGAAATCGGACGCGGCACAAGCACATACGATGGCATATCCATTGCATGGTCTATCGCAGAGTATCTGCATGAGCATCCCGCTTACAAGCCTCGCGTTTTGTTTGCCACGCATTATCATGAATTAAATGAGATGGCGCGGTCTTTTCCACGGATAAAAAATTACCATATTGCTGTAAAAGAAGTGCAAAACAAAATATTGTTTCTGAGAAAGTTTAAACCCGGTGGAAGTGAACACAGCTTCGGGATACATGTTGCCCGGATGGCCGGGATGCCGGGAAGTGTAGTGGAAAGAGCAGAACAATTGCTTTCCAGGCTGGAAGACTCTCATGCAGACCAAAAACTGGCTGATAAATCTACAACCAAAATATCTGACAAAGACTATCAGTTGAGCTTTATCCAATTGAATGATCCGCTTTTAGAACAAATAAAAAACGATATTCTGAATACGGATGTAAATACCTTAACACCGGTGGAAGCATTGATGAAACTAAACGAAATCAAGAAATTAATCAACAATCAATAAAAATTAAGGGTTTGTTCATCTTGTGAGAACGTAAAATGAGCATGAGAATAAATATAATTGGAAGGAATGAAAAAGCAGAATTTTAGAAGATGAAAAAAAGAGGCAACAACACAAACCACAAAAGCCATTTGTTGATTTACGCAGCGCTGATTGCGTTTGCATTTGTGCTCTATGGAAACACTATTCCCAATAAATATTCATTAGATGATGTTTATGTTACCAAAGGCAATCCGCAAGTGAAGAAAGGGCTTCAGGGAATTCCTGAAATATTCACCTCCCGCTATGCCAACGTAAACAATGATGACGGCAGCCAGATGCGCTTTGGCTACCGGCCGGTTTCGAAGTCTACTTTTGCCATTGAACATCATTTTTTCGGGCAAGCGCCCCACGTGAGCCATTTTATAAACGTGCTTTTGTACGCCTTGCTGCTGATTGTGCTGTATAGATTATTGAGAAAACTGATGACGCAGCTACATCCTGTTTATCCGTTGTTAGTAGTATTGCTTTTTGCAGCCCACCCGGCTCATACGGAAGCGGTGGCCAGTCTCAAAAACCGCGACGAGATCTTAGTTGCTCTGTTTGCCTTTCTGGCTATTGGCCGGTTTGTAAAATATTATGATAAAAAAACAATTACCTCATTGATAGCAGGGATAACCCTGTTCTTATTAGCTTATTTGTCTAAGGCCTCGGCGCTGATGTACCTTGCTGTTTTTCCGCTGGTTTTGGTGTTTTTCCGCGATGTCAATTATAAAAAAATCGCCCTCATTGTGCTTTCGGCTTTAGTAGTGGCTTTGGTGGTTAGATATGCACCCAGGTTGTTTTTGCCTACGCCGAGCCGTCCCATCCTTTTCGTAGAAAACCCCTTGCTTTTTGAAGATAATAAATGGCTTCATGTCAGCACAGGCTTTTCAGTGCTTTTGTTTTATCTTAAGCAATTGCTTTGGCCTTCAACATTGCTGTTTTATTATGGATATGATATGATTCCGGTAGTGAATTTCGCTAATATTGAAGTGATTGCATCCATTCTGATACACTTGGGTTTGCTTGTATTGGCAGTGTATTATTTCAGGAAAAAGCCTGTTATTTCATTTGCGGTCTTGTTTTATTTTATCAGTATTTCGATGTATGCCAATATGGTAAAGCCGGTAATGGGCATTGTTGCCGACCGGTATTTGTTTATACCTGTGCTGTCGCTTAGCTTAGTGTTGGCCTATCTGATCATGAAAGCCGTAAAAGCGCCCATTGGAAAGCCAAAAGCAGAATTGCCAGGAAAAATTTTGATTACAGTGCTCATGTTAATCATTTTAATTCCGTATTCTGTAAAAACCATCAGCAGAAATACCGATTGGGAAACACAGCTTACGTTAACTGAGAGCGATATTGGTGATTTGGAAAACAGCGCTAAAGCGAACTATCTATATGGGCTTTCATTAAAAAATCACCTTGTCGGGAATCAATCCTGGAAAACACCCGAAGGGAAAGAGCAAGCCGAATTGATGATTAAGCATTTCCGGCGCGCAATAGAAATTTATCCGGATTATTATGATGCCTGGAATCAGCTTGGTGAGATTTATATGGTCGTCAACAGAAATTATGATATGGCCCGAAAACTCTTCAGAAAGGCGATTGATATAAATCCGGATTTGCGGAAAGGGTATTACAATTTGGGATACGTCAACTACATTAATAAGGAATATGACGAAGCCCGGAAATACTTTCATAAATTTCTTGAGTTTAACCCGGAACATGTCCAGGTGCATTCCTTTATGAGTAAGATGGCTTTTCGCGAAAATAATTTGGAGAAGGCACTGGAATGGAACAAAAAGATACTGGATTTTGAACCCGAATCCGCGGAAGCGTATTTTAATATGGGAAACTTTTTGTTGCAGCATGGCGATACCACTCAGGCAGTGGATTATTTTGAAAGGTCGGCCGAAATCAATCCCAATAATACACAACTCAACAAAAACCTGTATCGCCATTTTAAAAGAGAAGGCAATGAAGAAAAAGCCAACTATTATTTGAACCTGAATAACAAATAGCGAAATGCATTCAGATATAACACGCTTGTTTGACATACTTGAATTTGCAAAGGAAAAATATAATAACAAACCTGCACTTGCCGGCAAACGAGGGGGTAAGTGGGTTCTTTATTCTCAGCAGGAGTTTATTGACAATGCAAATTATGTTACAGCAGCACTTCTTAAAAAAGGAATTCAAAAAGGACAGTTTGTAGTAAATATTTCTGACAACCGGCCTGAATGGAATTTTCTGGATATGGGTGTGCTTCAGGCAGGCGCTGTGCACGTTCCGGTTTTTCCAACTATCAGTATGGAAGAATTGGAGTATATTCTGAAAGAAGTAAAACCGAAATTCATTTTTGTATCAAGCCGCTTTCTAATAAACCGCATACACAAAGTCTCAGACTTACATTCTTTCGAAATTTATTCATATGACTCTTCCGGAGAAAATGACCATTCGAATAAGTTCTCTGAACTTCTTGAGCTTGGAAGGCAGCATTATAATGTAAATAAGGTGGAAGCGGTTAAAGAAAAAATAAAACCTGAGGATTTGGCCTCTGTGATTTATACTTCAGGAACTACCACTATGCCAAAGGGTGTTATGCTTACCCACCGGAATCATATCGCCAATATTGAGGTTACGGCACCCGGTATAGGAATTGATGAAACCATGAATCGTTTGAGTTACCTGCCACTTTCGCATTCGTATGAGCGAATGGTTAATTATGTTTCGATGTTAAAAGGGCTTACGATTTACTATAATGAAAATATGGCCAATATCGTGGCCAATTTTTCGCAGGTCAAACCCGGCATTTTGATTACCGTTCCGCTCTTACTTGAACGTATTTACAAGGGGGTTATTAATAAACAGGATGATCTAAAAGGATTTAGCCGTTTAATATACAAAAGAGCACTGCGCTTCGCTCTCAGCAAAAAAGACCCGGACTCACTATCATTTTATGACCAATTAAAGTTCTGGCTCTTTAATAAGCTTGTTTTTTCTAAATGGAAAGCTATGCTCGGAGGCAAAGTAAGAAAAATTATTGTTGGCGGAGCTGCTGTTTCAAGACCGGTTTATTCTTTTTTTAATATGATTGGAATCCCGGTATATGAAGGATATGGTTTAACCGAAATGGCTCCGTTGATCTCCTATAACAACACTGATTACAACAAACCTGACACAGTGGGGCAATCAATTTCTAATGTGATGATACGGATTTCTGAAACTGGAGAAGTGTTGGTAAAAGGCCCGAATTTGATGAAAGGTTATTATCTGCATGAGGAGTTGACAAATCAAGCGGTAGATGATCAGGGATGGCTCCATACCGGAGATATGGGAACAATTGATAATGAAGGCTACCTGAAAATAACCGGCAGAATAAAAGATATTTTTAAAACATCCTCTGGTATTTATGTTTATCCAGAGCGGATTGAGAATCAGCTTAAATTATCCTCTTTTATAGAGCATGTTATGGTTGTAGGAGAGTATCAGGATTACCTTTCGGCGATAATTGTCTTAAACAAAGACTATGTAAAAAAGTGGGCTAAAAAGCAAAACGAACAAGTTGATCCTGCTAAAAGTGAAGCTCTTCATCAAATTATCAGGCATCATATTTACAAATTCAATGAAAACGCACGCGATGCGCATCAGGTAAAAAAGTTCTTACTCCTTGACGATGAGTGGAGTATAGACGGTGGAGAGCTAACACCCTCAATGAAGTTGAAGCGCCAAAACCTGATTAAAAGATATCAGAAGGAGGTTCAATCTTTTTATGAGTCCCCGGCTCTCTGAAAACGCGCTCTTGTTTGTCAGGGTGTTTATCCGGATCATATCCACCATTCTCAAAAACAATACGCCTGTAGTGCCAGTTTCCTGCATATGCCCACATAGATGACCTGAAGTTTTTCGTAAGCCATAGCGTACGCAAGAAACGCTTACGCATGGAGAATTTGTTATAAAGCTGGTGCCAGATCACATACATATGATGCTGTAACTCCTGCGGACTCATGGTTTCGGGCTCAAGCACAACTTCAGCAGAATGATAGCGCTGCCAGTCATAAGGGAAGTCAGTCCTGAGCATTCTACCTGATTTTTTCATGCGTTCAAAGAGTTCTGTTCCCGGAGGTGTCATCAATAAAGCTGTTTGAATAGAGTCGACTCCTGATTTCTCAATAAATTTGGCGCGACGGTAAAGTTTTTCTTTCGTATCCCCGTCTAACCCGAAGATGAATGCGCCTAAAACCGCAATGCCATGTTTTTGTATGTTTCTGAATTTCTTTCTGAATTTTTGTGGCGTTACTTTAGCATTAAGAAGTTTATTTGTACTCTTCAGTTGCTCCGGATCATCAGTTTCCACACCAATAAACAATTCACGGCAGCCACTTTTAGCAGCGAGTTTTAGAAATTTATTATCATCTGCTACATTCATTGAAACCTGAGTAAACCATTGTTTCTTGATTCCTCTGGCTATCATGCCTTCCATGATTTCATAAGAGTGATTCCGGCTTGCCGTGGAATAGCCATAAAAATTATCATCAACAATAAAAAGAAGATCGTTGGGCATGGCTTCCAGTTCATCAAGAATATCATCTACCGGGCGCAATCTGTGGCGGGTTCCGTTAAACGTGTGCACAGAACAAAAATCACACTTGAAGGGGCAGCCTCGAGTAGTTTGTATTGAGCTGAAAATATAATCTTTATGAAACAAGTCATGTTTCGCGTGAGGCACATTCTTTAAGTCTGGCCGACCACCTTCATAAAAAGGCTGAAGATTTCCGTTTTCAAAATCCTTGATTACGTCTTTCCATTTTGTTTCTGCTTCACCTTTGAAAACAACATCAACATATTTGGCAGCTTCTTCAGGTACCATAGAAGCATGATTCCCTCCAAAAATAACAGGGATTCCTTTTTTCCGGTAATATGAAGCGATTTCATAAGCTCTTGGGGCATTCGGACTGAAAGAAGTTAAGCCTACCAGGTCCGCATCTTTTTCCTGAACATTTTCAAACTTTTCGAAATTTTCATCCAGAATTTCCACATCCCAATGTTCCGGAGTGAGCGAAGCCAATATTCCTAAGCTGATAGGTGGATATCTTGAAGTAACAGAGAGTGAAAAACCTGTGCGATATTGGTTTTGTGGGTTTATAAGTAATAATTTCATGTAATTCCTCTTTTAGATGGCTAAATTAATTGTTTTTCTTTTTTTGAGTATGGTGTTTTGAAATCTATAACCTGGAAGACATAACAAAGAAAAGCTTCATTTATTTAAGAACCGTATTAAGCTATGCTTTTGGAAGGTTTTTTATCTGCTTTGCAGGATGTTTATCTGGGTCATAACCACTTTTTTCAAACACAATACGCCTGTAATGCCAGTTTCCTGCATAAGCCCAATAAGCAGATTTAAAGTTTTTAGTCACAAGCAGGCTCCGTAAAAATCGTTTACGCATTGACCATTTATTGTAGAAAGTATGCCAGACTTCGTACATGATTTGCTCTAATTCTTCAGGAGTCATTTTATCAGGATCGATAACAACCTCTTCCGCATGATAATGCTGCCAATCTTCCGGATAATCCTTTTTGATGATTCTGCTTTCTTTCTCAAGTCTAAAAAATAGTTCTGTCCCGGGTGTTGGCGTTAGAATAGTTGCTTGAATAGCATCTACCCCTGATTTGCGGATGAATTTTGTTCTTTTTTTTATGTCTTCAATCGTATCGCCATCAATACCAAAAATAAAAGCTCCAAGTACTGCAATGCCTTGTTTTTGAATGTTTTTGAATTTCTTTCTGAATAGTTCAGGTGTGATTTTGGCATTTAGTACTTTATGTGATTTTTGTAACTGCTCCAGGTTTTCAGTTTCCACTCCTATGAGTACTTCCCTGCATCCGGCTTTTGCTGCCAGCTTTAAAAACTTCGGGTCATCGGCAATGTTAAAAGAAGCCTGGATAAACCACTCTTTTTTTATGCCGCGGGCTATCATGCCTTCAAGCAGTTCATAAGTGTGGCTTTTGCTTTTGGTGGAGTAGCCAAAAAAATTGTCGTCTACAAAACCAAGTAGTTTCCCGTCAGGAAATTGTTCCAGCTCATCCAGAATATCGCTTACAGGGCGCAGGCGGTGCTTGGTTCCGTTAAACTGATGTACACTGCAGAAGTCACATTTATAAGGACAGCCTCTTGTAGTTTGGATGGTATTAAAAATATATGATGGGTGGAAAAGGTCATGCCTTGCTACAGGAATTTTGTCGAGCGAAGGTTGTCCACCTTCATATACAGATTTTATATTTCCATTTTCAAAATCCTGAATCACTTGTGGCCATAATTCTTCCGCCTCGCCCTTAAAAACCGTATCCACATATTGAGCGGCCTCTTCGGG
>JBNJGK010000100.1:0-11191 GCA_051747665.1 Bacteroidota bacterium
GAAATTACAAAAGTAGTAGACCCGTGGGCCGGCTCATACTATGTTGAAACGCTCACAAAAGAAATGGCCGATAAAGCATGGGACCACATTCAGGAGATTGAAAAACTCGGTGGTATGACAAAAGCCATTGAAACCGGGGTGCCGAAAATGCGCATCGAAGAAGCGGCTGCCAGAAAGCAAGCCCGTATCGACTCGCATAAAGAAACTATCGTCGGCACAAACAAATACCGCCTTGAAAAGGAAGACCCGATAGAAACCCTGGAAATTGACAACAGCCAGGTGCGTAACTCTCAAATCAAACGACTTGAAAAGTTACGTAAAGAGCGCGACAACGCGGCCGCACAAAAAGCCCTTGACGCTTTAACCCAAGCCGCAGAATCAGGTGAGGGGAATCTGCTGGAATTATCTGTTGAAGCTGCTAAGAAAAGAGCCAGCCTCGGAGAAATTTCAGATGCATTAGAGAAAGTTTACGGACGTTATAAAGCAGTAATTCGATCAATTTCAGGCGTGTACTCATCAGAATCTAAAGGAAGCGAAAGCTTTGAAAAAGCCAAACAACTGGCCGACAAGTTTGCAGAACAAGAAGGGCGCAGACCCAGAATTATGATAGCTAAAATGGGACAGGACGGACACGACCGCGGCGCTAAAGTAGTAGCTACGGGTTATGCTGACATCGGTTTTGATGTAGATATCGGACCGTTGTTCCAGACTCCGGAAGAAGCTGCCAAACAAGCCGTGGAGAACGATGTGCATATTTTGGGTATTTCAAGCCTGGCAGCAGGCCACAAAACGCTTGTGCCCAAGGTGATAGAAGAACTCAAAAAACTAGGCCGGGAAGACATCATGGTAATTGTGGGAGGCGTTATTCCTACACAGGATTATCAGTATCTGTATGATGCCGGTGCCGCAGCTATTTTTGGACCCGGCAGTGTAGTTACAGATGCTGCCATCAAGATTCTGGAAATTCTGTTGGAAACGTACAGCGCAGAATAACATTTCAAAGAAAATGCTCTTAGTCCGGATTAAAGGTCTTTTAGCCCTTTTCCGGACTTTTTATTTGTTTTTACGGGATCGGCCAATCCACTTATCTACGAGGTTGGATGTGCGGTTAACAAACAGAATAAAAACCGTTACCCCAACAGCAACTACATACTGCCCAATGGCTACGCTCATTCCAATACCTGCTGAAAAAAGTACAACCGCAGCAGTGGTAAGATACTGCACCTTCTTTTTTTCTTCCACTTTGAGGATGGTTCCTGCACCAATAAAGCTCACCCCCACTACAACAGCTTCTATCATCCTGAGCGGATCGGTTCGCATCACTTCGGCTATCATACTATTCGCAGCAAAATCATGCATCATGGTTTGTCCGGTAGAAATAATTAAAGCGGCAGCGCCGCCCACTATCATATTTGTCCTGAAACCGGCAGGCTTACCGGACAATTCCCTTTCCAACCCAATAATGCCGGCCAGAACAGCCGCAATAATTACATGAGCCACAACAATGAGTTCTTCTGTCCACTGAAAAATTTCATCTCCCATAAGAATCTTTTTTTAGGTAGTCCCTTTTCATTAATGCTCAGCCGGCTGAACAACCAGTTGCTTTGAGTCCAGCTCCAATGCCATCAGGTTTCCAAACCCGTTTCGGCCTTCCATATAAACACCGTTATCAAGGTCAATAAAGTCAAACTCTTCCCCGTTAAGGGTCTCCACAATAAACTCATGGCTCACCGGCGTGTGTCCGTGTATCACCTTTCTGCCTCCAATTTTCTGAGGATCTACTTCAAAATCCTTAATCCAAAGCATCGCATGCTCGTCTTCAAAAGGATTATCAAGTGTGAAATTCATTCCGGCATGCACGATAACATATTCTGACGTTTGGTAATACAAAGAGGTATTTTCCATCCACTGAATGTACTTTTGCGGCACTTTTCGTAAATCCTTAACGCCGAAGCTTTTCAGGGCTTCTTTACCTCCATGCTCAAACCATGCCTTTTGCTTTTGGTTTTTCTTTTGAAAAAACCCTCCACCCATACTTATTGCCTGATAATAGGCCTCCAACATGTAGGATTCATGGTTTCCTCGCAATGCAACTATTTGATAACCGTCTTGCTGCAATTGCATCACCTTGTCTATTACGCCTTTTGAATCGGGGCCTCTGTCAATATAATCACCCAAAAAAATCAAGAGATCGCTTTTCGAGGGTTGTATCTGACTGAGCAATCCTTCAAGCGCCTTGACATATCCGTGTATGTCGGGAATTATCCATGTATTCATAGCTTTATTTGTAAGCATATCAGAAACAAACGTTTGCGTGGTTTGTTTAAAACCATCAGAAACGTTTCATTGTTAAATTGTTAGTAAAAAAATCAAAAAACTCAACAACGAGTTATTTCGTACTTTTGTAAAAATGTAAAAATAAGCCAACAATGAATAAAAACAAAGCTATTCTCATCATTCTTGATGGATGGGGAAAAGGAAATAAGAGTGAAGCCGACATCATTAGTGCAGCTAACACGCCTAATATGGACAAGCTGCAAGAAAAGTATGCTACTTCAGAATTGCTTACAGATGGTGAGAATGTAGGACTGCCTGAAGGCCAAATGGGAAATTCCGAAGTAGGCCACTTAAATATTGGCGCCGGAAGGATTGTATATCAGGATCTGGTTCGCATTAATAAAGCTGTAGAGGATGGCTCTATAGCTGAAAATGAAACCCTCAAAGAAGCCTTCCGGTATGCCAAAGACAATAACAAGGCCGTGCATTTTGTAGGCCTGCTTTCTGACGGCGGCGTTCACTCTATGGACAAGCATGTTTATAAACTAGCAGACATCACAGGCGATTACGGACTGGACAAGGTATACATCCATGCTCTGACAGACGGGCGGGACACCGACCCAAAAAGCGGCTACGGATACATGAAAAACCTGCTCAATCATCTGGAAAGCAGTAATGGTAAGGTTGCTTCCATTACCGGAAGGTATTACACCATGGACCGCGACAAACGCTGGGAACGCATTAAAGTAGGGTATGACGCTATGGTAAACGGAAAAGGCGAAAAGGAATCGCGCGATTTACTGGCTTCCATGAAAGAATCTTACGATGAAGGTGTTACAGACGAATTTATAAAGCCGATTATTCATGTTGATGAAAACGGAAAACCTGTAGGAACCATCCAGGAAGACGATGTAGTGATATGCTTCAATTTCCGCACCGATCGCCTCCGTGAAATCACGACCGCACTGACGCAGGAAGATATGCCAGACCATGGCATGAAAACCATGCCGCTGCATTATCTTACTATGACCAAATATGATAAGAATTTCAAGGGCATCCGGGTGATCTATGACAAACCCTTTATCAGCAACACAATGGGTGAATTGGTTTCAGCAGCAGGGCGCAAACAAATCCGCATAGCTGAAACAGAAAAGTATGCCCACGTCACTTTCTTTTTCAACGGCGGCCGCGAAGAAGAATTTGAAGGCGAAAAACGTATCATGGTGCCATCGCCAAAAGTGGCTACCTACGACTTAAAACCGGAAATGAGCGCTTACGAGGTGAAAGACAAAATTGTAGCCGAACTCAAACAACAGGAAACCGACTTAGTGGTCCTGAATTTCGCTAACGGCGATATGGTAGGCCATACCGGCGTGTATGAAGCCATTAAAAAAGCAGTGGAAGCCGTTGATGAATGTCTTGGTGAGGTTGTAGAAACCGCCAGTCAAAACGGCTATGAGTCGCTTATCATTGCAGACCACGGAAATGCCGACAATGCGGTAAATAAAGATGGTTCGCCAAATACCGCCCACTCAGTTAACCCTGTTCCGGCAGTATTGGTTAGTGAACGCTTTAAGAAAATCAAAAACGGCATTCTTGCAGATGTTTCTCCCACTTTAATAGAAATGATGGGATTGGAACAGCCTGAGGAAATGACCGGAAAATCAATTATAGAAAAATAAAAGTTCATCTAAAGCCGGAATCCTGAAATACAGATTCCGGCTTTTTTTAGCTTTCCGTTATGAAGCCATATTTTGTACAGACATCCCGCATTATCAGCGACGTTTTATATCCGTCGCTTCATTGGAAAGTTCCCGTTAAGGAAAAACAAGCATTTATTACATTTGATGATGGTCCTACACCGGGAGTTACCGAGCAAACGCTTGAAATATTAAGCAAGTACAATGCAAAAGCTACTTTCTTTTTGATTGGCGATAAAGTGAAACGATACCCCCAATTAGTTGATGCTATCCTGAGTGAGGGTCATGCTACTGGCAATCATACTTTTCATCATTTAAACGGATGGAAAACCGAAGACAACTTATATTTCCAGGATATTTTTGAGGCTGACGAATTAATAAGAAGCCCATTTTTCAGACCTCCTCATGGAAAAATCAGCCGTAACCAGGTAAAGCACCTTAAAGAACAATTTCATATTATCATGTGGAGTTTGCTTAGCGCTGATTTTGACACTTCTATAACGCCACAAAATTGCTACAAAAACATCAAAAAGAAAATCGGGCCGGGAAGCATTGTAGTTTTCCACGACAGTGAAAAAGCTTCTAAAAGAATGCTCTATGCGCTTCCGGCATTGCTTGACGAATTATCTGAAAGTCATTACACAACAGAGGCCCTGAATAGATATCATTTTCAGTGATAAACCACTATTTTTCCGGTTTCTACAGTATCATCCTCCATCCTGGCTTTTACAATATACATTCCGGCCGGTAAACTCCGCATATTCATAGTCAGGCGATACTGCAAATCAACCTCTCTTTGATAAACCCTGCTGCCATTAGCGCGGAAAAGCTCAAGATGGATTACCGGTTTATCAGAAATTAATGTTGCTTCATCCCGCGTAAGCGTACCCATGATCTGTATTTTTTCCTCCTCAGATGAATTCTTGTTTAAATCCACACGATTTCCATCAGAAATCAGCCGGTATTCAGGATCGATGAATACGCTGTCAGGCGCAAACCCTAAATGCTCCACAAAAACCTGGCCTGAGGCTTCATGTTGCAACACCAGTGTAGTATCATGAACATTGTTTTTAAATTTTATGGGGACCGGCATCTCAAAGAAATCTACTGAAATATGACTTTGCTCCTGCCACAAAGTTATCCTTACAGACTCATTATCCAGCATTTTGCAGTCAGCATAATAGAGCGGATATCCCTGACCATAATACCAATCATCCAGAAACTCGGTCAGAGAGGTGTCGGCAGTTTTTTCCAGGTGATATACGAGGTCTTGTTGCCGGGCATACCCAAAAGCCACCTGCGGGTCAGACAAATAATTACGTATTGATTCGAAAAAGGCATCATCGCCGACAACCCATCTTATCATGTGCAACACATAAGCGCCCTTTGCATAAGAAAGCCTTCCATTAAAAATTCGTTCCGGATCCTCGATGTTTTCCACATAAACAGAACCGTAGTTTTTACTTGTAATAAATTCAATAGTTTGTGGTCTCCAGATATTCCACCATTTATCCGTATCAAAAGCCATCTCATAAGCCAGCCCGGAGAGATATGTGGCAAAACCCTCGTTAAGCCAGATATCGTGCCAATCGGCCAGCGTAACGTAATTCCCAAACCACTGGTGTGCCAGCTCATGCGTAAGCAACTCAAAATGCCAGCCCCCGATAAAAGTCATGGTCTGATGCTCCATTCCTCCACCCCGCCCCATCTGAGCATGACCGTATTGTTCTTCTGAAAAAGGATATGGCATAAACAAGCTGTCAAATAGTTTTGCTGAGCGATAAAGATTATCCACCTGTTGAACTGCGTGGTTAACATCGCCGTGGTAGATATAATTTACAATCTTTAAGGAATCATCTCCCAGCGGATAATGCGTTTCATGATAATTATAATCGGCCACAGCAACCGCTATAAGATACGTAGCAATCGGATAACGATGTTTCCAGTGGAAAAGCCGGGCGGAGTCCTGCTTTATCATTTTGCTTGATTGAAGTATACCATTGCTCACAGCAGTATAATCCGGCGATTTAACTTCGATGAACACATCCAGAGAATCGATTTTATCATTCAGGGCATTTTTTGATGGCCACCATGTTTTTGCTCCGTAGGGCTGCGACAATGTCCAGAGTGCAGGAGTATTATTACCCTGCTCTCCCAATGCAAAAGCCTCCTCATCAGGTGGAGTGCCGTGATAATGAATCGTGAGGGAATCATAAGTATTCTGCGGCATGATGCCTCCAAGTGTAATTGTTATCACATTTTCATGGTGATGATAATCCAATTTATATCCTGATGTGATGCTATCAATCATCAAAGAGTCTGAGAGCTGAAACTTAAGGCTGTCGGTTGATTCTTTCGTCTTAAAAAAGGAAGTTACGGAACCCTGAATAAAGCGTTCTTCGGGATTAAGTTTCCAATGCGCATTAACATATTTCAAATCATAGTTTAAGCCTATTTCATCGAGGCCATGAAAATGAGAAAAACTGCCTTTCCGGCTGCATGAATTGACCCCTGAAGGCTGACCTTGCATACTCAGAATGCTCATTAACAGAAACACTACCAGACAATACCTTATCATAAAAGTATATAAAAACCGTTTATAAAGCATGAAGCAATAAAAGTAATAAAAAACAGTGGAAAGGAAAATTCCAGTCCTGTCCTTTTGGCTTATTAATATTTTATAATTTTACCCTCTCTGAATATGAACGACAAGAATTACGCACTTTTGGATAAAATAAATAAAAGCTTTACAGGAACCGCCCTGCTTCTGGCAAAAACAGCAGTTCCTTTTTTTGTGATTGCATTAATAATACATGCCTGCGCTACTCCGGTTGCTCCCACGGGAGGGCCGAAAGACGAAACGCCTCCGGTGGTGGTGGAATCTCAGCCGGAAAATTATTCTACCGGCTTTGATGGGGATGAATTCAGGATAACATTTAATGAATTTGTACAGCTAAAAGAGATTAATAGCAAACTGTTGATTTCGCCCCCGTTAGAAAATACTCCCGAATTCAAAATCCGGGGTAAATCAGTAGTCGTTCAGATTGAAGACACACTGGCAAAGAACACAACATATAGTTTTTATTTTGATGATGCGATAGTGGATTTGCATGAAAGCAATCCGCTTGAAAACTTTCGCTTTGTTTTTTCTACCGGCAATGAACTTGACTCAATGAAGATAAGCGGACGTGTAATAGATGCATTCACACTGAAACCCGTGGAAAAAGTACTGGTAATGCTTTATAAAAAGCATGCTGATTCTGTTCCGCTCAAACAAATTCCCTTTTATCTTTCCAAAACAGATGATCAGGGTAACTTTACAATCACGAATCTGGCAAATACTTCTTATAAAATCTTTGCCTTAAAAGACGCAAACAGCAATTATCTGTTTGACCTGCCCAACGAAAAGATTGCTTTCAGCGACACGCTGATTACGCCTAACCAAGTAGCAGAAATGAAAACCTTTACTGAAACGGATACCATTTCGTCAGATACTACAGATACAAATACACTAACGGCAGACCCGGATACGACCTTCCAAAAGCCAGGTCTGTCCTCCGGAGATTCTTTAATTATGCGCTTTTTCAAAGAGCGCGACACCGCATTGCGCTTAACCACCTCCAAGATGAACCTAAACAAGAATATAACATTAGGTTTCAATAAAAAAATCGATTCTCTCAACATCAACCTGATAAAACCGGATTTGGGTAAGGATTGGTTCATAGAAGAATGGCCCGATGAAAAAGACAGCGTTTTACTCTGGCTGAAAGATTTTGCAAGCGATTCTTTGGTTATGGAATTGAAAGCAGACACGCTTTTACATGATACGCTGACATATACATATTTCCCTTCCGAAAAGGAACGGGAGACGCACGAAAAGCAGCCGCTGACTTTAAAAGCGCAATTAGATGGGCAGACTCAATTGCTCAAACACCCACTTCTTATTCAAACCAACCATCCGTTTCTGAAAAGTTTTGGGGTTGATTCGCTATCTATGTTTTCAAGTACCGACACAACGAAAGTTGCGTTCGAGAAAAGCGGGCTTCGGGAACTGAAAGTAGATTTTCCGTGGAAGGAGTCAGAAAACTACCGCATTATCGTTCCTGATTCCGTGTTTACAAGCATATACAGCAAAGGCAACGACAGCACTCAAATACGATTCAACACCAAAACCATGCAAGACTATGGCACGCTTGTAATCAACATTTCATGCGACACGCTGCCTGGAAAAACACACGCTTATCTTCAATTGCTCTCCGAAGATGAAAAAACCATACATGAAACGCTTTCGGTAAAAAACGACACTACCTGGGAAATAGACCTGCTGAATCCGGGAAAATATAAACTGAAAGGCATTCTTGATAAAAACAACAATGAAAAGTGGGATAGCGGTATCTACCTAAAAGGCGAACAACCTGAAAGAGTTTTTTATTATGATAAAGTGCTTGAAGTTATTGGCAACTGGGATGTAGAAGAGGACTGGAAAATTGAGCCTTAGCTTTTGAAATACTAAGGCCCAACTTTTTCTATCCAAAAAATTAATCCCTCACAGTAATTCTTTAATTACTACGAGTTTATTCTTCGTTGCACCGGTTGATGCACTCGATAATCTCTGTAAGTGTTTGGTTCTTCAGAGAATAATAAATCTTTTTGCCGTCACGTTTCGATACCAGCACGCCTTTGTTTTTGAGAATATTCAAGTGATGGGAAGCCGAGGCCTGCTCAATATTTAGCTTTTTGTAAATTTCCGTAACGCTTTGCTTTTGGTTCTCGTGCAATAAGTCAATAATAGCAATCCGCATGGGATGAGCAATGGCTCTGAGTTTGCTGGCCGCTGCTTCGAGCTTTATAACATCTAATTCCAGTTTTTTCATGTCACTCATTTTTGTTCGTGCAAAACTAATAATAAATATCGTATAGAAATAAATATATCTATTTAAATCACTTTTGAGCAAATAAATCTGTAAACGCAAACTTATCACCGTCAAAAAGACCCTTATCACTAAGTTTGAGGTGAGGAATCACCAGCAAAGCCATAAAGGAAAGTGTCATATAGGGTGCATTTAAAGACGATCCCAGGTTTTTTGCTTTGGCATCCAACTCCGCATATTTTGAGGCAACGTTATACCCGTTATCGTTGCTCATAATTCCGGCTACCGGCAAAGGCAGTACTTTTTCCTGTTCTTTGTTTACCCAGCTAATACCGCCGGTTTCTTCTATCACTAAATTCATTGCCTTTACGATTTCCTCATCAGAAACCCCAACCGCAATCACGTTATGAGAGTCATGCGCCACACTTGATGCAATTGCGCCTTGTTTAAACCCGAAATTATGAACAAAAGCTACAGCCGGTTTGGCGGGTTCATAGCGGTTAAGTACAACAATCTTAAGTATATCATTTTGGGTATCGCTAACCACTCTGCCATTTTCCACCAAAGGCTCTGCCAGCATTGATTCAGTAATCAGTTGCCCGTCAAGCGCTTTAAAAACTCTCAATTCTTTCCCGCGGGCTTCCACAGCGATATCATTAATACTTACGGGAGCAGCTTTAAAAATGTTAGGTGTAACTTCATCAACCGGCCGGATATGTGTTTGACCATCGAGGGCGACAAGTTGTCCGTTGATATAGGTTTCCAATACATTAAAATCTTCAAGGCTGTCCACAACAATTATATCGGCGGGATCATTTTCCTGGAGCAATCCTGCTTCCAGACTGTAATGCCTTGCAGGATTCAGTGTTGCAGCACGCAACACATCCAGCTTGTCATATCCGGCGTCTATCGCCCGAGAAACCAGTTTATTGATATGGCCTTCCACAAGGTTATCAGGATGTTTATCATCAGAACAAAACATTACCTTATCGGGATGGTCATCCAGCAAACTAACCAGTTCATCAAAGTTTTTAGCCGCGCTGCCTTCGCGGATTTGAATTTTCATTCCTGCGGCTATTTTGTCAAGCGCCTCTGCCTTTGAAAAGCATTCATGATCTGTAGTTATCCCGGCAGCGGCATACTTTTTGGCATCATCACCAAGCACACCGGGTGCATGACCATCTATAGGCTTGTTGTTTTCCAGAGCGGCCTGAAGCATTTCTTTCACTTGCGGATCATCCGACAAGACCCCCGGAAAATTCATCATCTCCGCCAGATACTTGACCTCATTCGTTTCCAGCAAGTGTTTAACATCCTCCGCAGTAATCTGAGCCCCGGAAGTCTCAAACGGTGTAGCCGGCACACAAGAAGGCGCTCCAAAATAAAACTTGAAAGGCACTTTTCTGCTGTTGTTGATCATATACCGGACTCCTTCTACTCCAAGCACATTACCAATTTCATGAGGGTCTGACACACTTGCCACCGTTCCATGCGGAACAGCCAAACGGGCAAACTCAGAGGGAATAAGCATGGAGCTTTCCACGTGTACATGAGCATCAATCAATCCGGGTAAAATGAATGCATTAGCAGCAACCGGCGTTTCGGTAATTTTTACAATCCGGCCGTTGCGGGCTTCCACACGACCCTTAAAGATGCGGCGCTTTACCACATCAACAATGTTGCCTTCGAGGATAAATGTATTTTCTGGTTTCATGATACGTATTTCACACTACAATAATAACAATTTTTTAGTAAGAACAAAAGTAAATAAATACATATAAGGATAATTGCTCAAGTCTGTTGCGTTTCCCTATTTTTGTCAGCTAATTTACTTAAACGCTATAGACTATGGACAATCTTTTTGTAAAATCATTCCTGGACGTGCTGCACGTACTTGCTACGGTAATCTGGATCGGTGGCATGTTTGTAAATTTATTGATCGTAAGGCCTACATCGGCTAAAGTGCTGGATCCCTCTGTTGCCGGGAAATTCACCCAGGCTCTGATGAAAAGGTTCCGGGTTTTTGTTTATGCCTCAATCGTAATTCTGGGTATTACAGGTATTCCAATGAAAATTGTTAGTGAGCACTATGTAAGTATCGTTCATTTTGAACATGCATGGGGAGTTCTCTCGTTTATCAAGCATTTGTTATACGGTTTATTAGTAGTATTGGCAGTATTAAACTTTGAGTTTTTCTCTCCAAGAATAGCTAAGGCTGCGGCTAATTCTAATTATAACGACGTTGCAAAATGGAAAAAATGGCTCTCGGTAAGCGGAATGCTTGCCCTGGTCAGTGCCATTGGCACACTCGTAATTTCGTCTGTGATGCGGTACCTTTGATTT
>JBNJGK010000101.1:0-10858 GCA_051747665.1 Bacteroidota bacterium
CTTTAACTTTGTTTTTCAAACGCTATTCCCCTGTTTCATCTAATGTTCACTTAAAACCCCTTCCGCTTTATCTGCTCAATATTCTCTTTTTCGCGCTGAATGGACTTGTCTGTCTTTTTCGAACCAAACCGGTAGCTGATTTTTAGCCATAGAGGGAAGCCTGAAGTGTTGATAGTTCCTTCAGAAAGACTATAGAGTGCATTTTGTTTGACTTCATTGCCGTAATAATTGATACTTTTGTCGAAGGGCAGTGCGGTAGTAAGTCCCACCTTTAGTTTGTCGCTAATGCTTTTATCCACAGACATAAAATAGAGTGCGTCGCTGAAAACTTCAGTCTGCAGAAGTGGGTTCGGACTGTTGTATTGATAACGCAGCGAGGCCGCGTAGCCATGAGTAAAAGATGCAATGGCTGAAAGTCCCGAAGCATAAGCGATACTGTTAAAGCTGTTGAGGTTGTTAGATTTCTCAAACGAATTTGGGTTGGCATGTATTCTGAACACCTTGAAATATGGATTCAGCGATACCTTTTTCCCAATTTTTAGAGACCCCTTGAGTTGCAGTCCATATCTTGTAATATCTCCCAGGTTTTGGGTCATGCTTTCAAAAAGGTTATCCCCGTTGAATGTCAGCAAATTCTGAATGGCATTTTCTGTTTGCGAATAGAAAATCCGGGTAGCTAAAAAGTTGTTATCAAAACGGATGGAATGTTCGAGAAAGAGGTTTTCATGATGCTGGGGTTTTAGCTCAGCGTTGCCCCGGTTCAGCATCATCGGGTTTTCGTTGAAAGCTACCGGGTTTAATTGGTAAACATTCGGGCGGTAAAGTGATTGGCTGTAGCTGAGTTTGAGCTTTTGTCCGGAAGTGAAACCATAGGTGATTGTCGCCTGAGGCAGAAATGAAAAGTCCTCATAATCAAATTGTCGCTGATTTTCTGATGTGGCCGACTCTACCCTTATACCGGCATTCAATCCGAAATTTCCGGTAGTATATGAAGTGCTTGCGTAAGCGGCTAAGACCTGCTCGGTGTAGTGGTAGCTTTCGCGGGTTTTGTCGGTCATTTCCCTGAAAGTGGCTTTGAGTCCGGTTTTCAGATTCCATTGTTCGGAGAATTTTGATGAGTAATCTGTTTTCACAAAAACCGAGTGCTGAACAGGCTTCACCTGGTTTTTCAATTCTGCCGGATAGGATCCGGAAAGGCTATCGGCAGAATAATTTGTGGTGTTATTGGCTGTCAGGTTGTAGTAGCTGAAGTCGAGCTCGAGGTGATTTTCCGGATTGAATGAATGCTTGTAGTAAAGCGAGTGAAAAGTACGGCGGTTGATGTCCGTGTCTTCCTTTTTTGCCGACCAGTATGAAGATTCAGAATCAGTGCTTTCCGATTTAAAAATCACATTTCCGTTGAGTTCCTGTGAGTAGGGATTGTAATAACCAAAATAGCTAATCTGATTTTGTTTGTTTGGCGTGTAATCCACCCCAAAATTGAAGCGGTGCGACCAGTTGTTTTGTCTGACGTCTTGTTGTTCAGAATATCCCCATGAATCCCCGTAGCTGGTTTTGCTTGTATTGATGATGTCGAAATTGCTAACAGCACCCGTATAAGAAGTGTGCAGACTGATTTTTTTGTGATCATACTGAAGGCTGTAGTTGGGGAATAAGTATATCTCTTTATCTGAGGTAGGGATATCGGCAAGTACATTGCCACTGAAACCCTGGTTTTTCTCTTTCATAACAACATTAATAACTCCCGATGCATCGGCTTCCATGTCTGCTCCGGCCACATCACTGACCTCTATTTTGTCAATGGCGTTTGCGCTGAGTTGCGAAATATAGTTTAGGTCGCGCTCGCGGCCATCTACCATCAAAACTACATTGCCACTACCTTCAAGCGAGAGCTTGCGCATCAAATCCATTTGTATTCCAGGAAGCTGGGTGAGCACATCCGTACCACTGTGTGTGGCTTCTTTCAACTGTTTATTCATAAAGTAAGTGGTTTTGCTGCCCTGGGTTTTTACTTTAACTCGTTCGCCAACGACTACCAACTCATCCATTGTCAACTTTTTATTGTCCAGCAAAATGACCAGTTCGTTTTGATTTTCAGAAGGCTTCCAATTAAGTGTTTTGGTTTGATAGCTCATGTGCCTTATTTGCAGAATGCTATTTTCCTTAGCGGGATTTTTTAGAGAGAATTGACCCTCAGGACCACTGACTGTTCCGGTAATCATAGACGAGTCAGCAGGATTCAGCACCACTAAGGATGCAAAAGGAACAGGATTACTGCTGATGCGTTCCCGGATTATTCCGTTGAAAACTTCATTTTGTTGTCCGAAAGTACAGACTGTTGTCACTAAAAAGAGCAAGGTAACAGCGATTTTTTTGATTTCAGTTAAGCTTTTCATGATTCTCAGATTTTAATTTGTTTTGCAATTATGAATGCAAATAGAATCATATAAAACCTGATAATCAAGTATTTGGGATATACTGAAAGGCTTTGTTACCTACAGCATTTTTCTGTGATGAATGGAATCTTTTTGGGATGGGTGGGGAAAAGGATCTGGCGTTTTTTCTTATTCCCAATAGATGTTAGAAATGTGGTAAGGTAGTTTTCTTTTTTAGTTAAACGTAGCTACAGCAAACACTATTTATCTTTAAGGTACTTTCGCGGATCAACGTATACTACTTTACCATTCTCTGAAACAACCAAATCAGAATTGCTTTCTATCTTACTTTTGATAAGTCGTTGATAATATAACTCCAAGCCTTTTATAAGCTTTTCTCTGATTTCCTGATTATTCTTATCGCTCATTTTTTTAAATTTTTTACCCATCACAAAACTAACTATTCTTTTTTAATGTGTAATTATTACTTAATCAGCTAACTAACCCATTATTCTCATTCTTTTGGTTTTCTAACCGCTCAAGTTTTCTTTAAGAACTTCATCAATCATTTTCGATTTCTGCCTGGAAACGGGAATTTCTGTTTCAGAATCTGAAAGTTTCAGGCGATATCCGGATGAATTTCCGAGCTTCCGCTGAACTTTCTTCAGATTCACGATGAAAGCGCGGTGAGTGCGGAAGAACTCAGGATTATCCGAAAGTTGCTCCCCGACATTGCTGATGGAATTACGGATAGTAACCTTGCGGGCTTTTCCGTTTTCAGATAAATGGAAATGCACATAATTTCCGTCCGACTCGGCAAACAAAAACTGCGACGGAAAAAAGCTGAGGGATTCCTTTTTCAGTTGCGAGGAGATGTGAATTCGTTCTTCTGTTGGTTCATTTATTTGTTTTCCCTGATATTCTGGCTTTTCGAGCACCACGAAGTGCGAGCTCAGGTATGGAATATTGACTGAAGTAAAAAAGATAAAAGGTATAATCCCGACAAGGAATGCATTGAATACCGAATCGAAAAATGTTGGAAAATTCCATCTTTCAGCCGGCGGCTCTAAAATAAAGGCTGCAAAAAAAATGGCTACGCCTAATCCGAAAAGGGTTATAAATATAGCCAGCAGCTCTTTTTTCAGGTTCCAGGTTGATTTAACAGAAAAATGAGGGAATTGGTTAAGCAAATAAATAAGCAGAATAACTGAGAAGCCGGCTATAAAAGCATATAGCGCCATCGTTTCGAGGTAGCTAAACCCCAGTGAAGCATGAGAGCCCAATGGCCGGTAAGCAGCAGTAAAACCCAGCATAAATGCAGAAAGCGTTAACCCTCCCAAAACCGGATTTCTGAGAAGGAAATTCCGGGGGAGTTTTTTCGTAAAAAGCTGTCTGACTCTGTTCAATTTCATCTGATGTTTATCTGTTAATATTGACGCAAGTTAAAAAGATATTTCTTACTTTTATGTCTTTCTCTTCATTATTAAAGAATTGCGTTTAAATATGCCTAAGGTGTTGTAAATCTATACCTTTGCACTGCAATTAATTGGTAATCCAAACCTGAAGCAATGAACAGAAACACACTTATTTTAGCCGCGGGTTTCGTTTTTTTATGGAATTCGGGATTTATAGGAGCTGAATACGGGCTCCCCTACACCGGACCATATACGCTGGTTTTCTGGCGCTACCTGGCGCTTACCTTAGTGATGTTTCTGTATCTTCTCATCAGAAATCGCTTCCGTTGGGTCGGCTGGAGAGTAGCAGCTCCCAACATGTTAATTGGCTTTCTGGCACATGGCGTTTGGCTCACCTGCGTGCTTCTGGCATTAGATAAACAGGTTCCGGCAGGAATTGTGGCTTTGGTTGTGGCTCTTCAGCCTTTAGCAACTGGAGCATTATCAGGCATAGTAGTGGGGGAAAGCACTCATTTTTACAAATGGATAGGACTGGCTTTAGGCTTTATTGGGGTTGCCGTTACTGTTTCTTTCAGAATAGATTTCGGAAACTATGAATCCATTTTTGGATATCTTGTTCCTTTAGGTTCTGTCATTGGTATCACTGCAGCAACCCTGATACAGCGGAGGATGGAGATAAACACCAGAACCAGCAAATTACCGGTTGACCTAACCCTGTTTTATCAAAGTCTGGCCACCAGCGTAGCCTTAGCTATACCTGCTGTTTTTGTTGAGCAATTATCAGTACAATTAAAGCCTGAGTTTATCTATACAATGGTTTGGCTGATCCTTGCCGTTTCAATGGGAGCATATTCCCTGATGTGGTGCTTAATTGAAAGGCTCGATGCTACAAGTGTGGCCAGTTTGTTCTATTTTGGGCCACCTGTTACCATGCTCATGGCCTGGATAGCCTTTGGCGATAAAGTTCAAATTACCGACATCATAGGTCTTGGCGTTATCTTTGCTGGAATTCTCTTATCCCAAATGAAAGAGAAACATGCCGGCGGTTGAAATACTGCCTGACTTTTGGCTTTACCTCCCCGGCCCGAATATCCTCATCATTAAGCCGGCTTTTCCGGTCTTGTCAAGTTCCTGCAGCTTCTTGACTTAGTGATCTGAATCATTAAGACCATGAACAGAAGTAAACTGTTTTCCCCATCATTACCATTCCTTTTCTCATCCCATAAATTTCCAACATTCTTAGAATCGTGTTGTTCCTATTACTCAAGCAAACTGACATTTATTATGAAAAAGCGTTTTCTTTCAACAGCAATTTCCTTTATGCTTATGGTAACTCTCCAGGCGCAACCACAAATTAGCCTCGAAACATTTGCAGAGGGACTCAACGTTCCGGCCAGTATAAATCATGCTGGTGACAGCCGCTTATTTGTAGTGGAACAAACCGGCACAATCCAAATTATTGATGAGCAGGGAAACATGAATGATTCGCCGTTTCTGGATATAGAAGATCGGATCAGTTATGGCGGTGAAAGAGGCCTTTTAGGATTGGCCTTTCATCCCGATTACGAATCCAATGGCTATTTTTATGTGAATTATACCGGCCCGGATGGAGACACACATGTGTCTGAGTTTTCTGTAAACGAATCAGACCCCGACATAGCCAATCCCGAAAGCGAACGAGTGCTGTTAACGATTGAGCAGCCTTATTCCAACCATAACGGAGGTGAGATACGTTTTGGTCCGGATGATTATTTGTACATTGCCACAGGAGATGGAGGAAGTGCCGGCGATCCTGAAAACAGGGCGCAAGACCTGACTTCCTTGTTAGGTAAAATGTTAAGAATAGATGTTGATGGCGTTCCCTACCTGATTCCTCCTGACAATCCTTTTGTTGATGACCCGGATGCCAGGGATGAAATTTGGTCCAGTGGTATGAGAAACCCCTGGCGGTTTAGTTTTGACAAGGAAACCGGAGATTTATGGATTGCCGATGTGGGTCAGAATGAATACGAAGAAGTGAATTTTGAACCGGCTGAAAGCAGTGGTGGATTGAATTACGGATGGCGCTGCTATGAAGGAAACCATGAATATAATACCGACGGATGTCAGGATCAGGAAACATACACCTTCCCGGTTCATGAATATTCGCATACCGAAACCGGAGGATGTTCTGTAACCGGCGGCTTTGTTTACCGCGGCGAGGAATATCCGAATATGGAGGGTCATTATTTTTTCGCGGATTACTGCAACGATAAAATCTGGACACTTTATGACGGTGAAGGAAACTGGGAGTTGACCGAACAGGGCCAGTTTTCCGGAAACAACTTTGCTACTTTCGGAGAAGATTCAGCGGGAGAATTATATGTGGCCGGGCTTTCAACAGGAACTATTTATAAGATTATTGATACATCAACCACCGGCATAAATTCAAATGAAAAGCCTGAGATAGCCAACGTATATCCCAATCCGTTTGAAGATTTCCTCGATGTTAAACTGGAAAACAATGTTAGTGATGCAAGAATTGAGCTGAGTTCTCTAACAGGAAAAACTGTTTATTCTGAAAAAATGCCACTTCAAACCGCTCGTATCGTAACTAAAAACCTAACCCCAGGGGTTTATCTGCTAAAGATAACCACAGCTCATGAAACATACGCTAAGAAAGTAATTAAGAGATAAAAGCAAATGAAAGCCGAAAAGCAGAAATAAATCAAAAGGGTTTTTTCAATGACCAGGTTTTCTGCTACTCAGGTTAGCGTTATGTTCTTCCAGTCTTCGTTCAGGCTAATCAGTATATCCGATGTAGTACTTGTCAAAATCAGGGCTGTATAAAATATAGACATAAAACATGCTATAAAAATAAAAAAAACCGGACAGTTTTTCAACTACCCGGCTTTGAGGCTCCTCAGGTTGGACTTGAATCCCGATTTCTCGGGAACCCTCTGATTAATCCCGATGTCTCGGGACTCTAACCAACTGAGCTTTTGCTCATAAAAAAAGCCGAACAGTTTTGCAACTATCCGGCTTTGTGCTCCTCAGGTTGGACTTGAACCAACGACCCTCTGATTAACAGTCAGATGCTCTAACCAACTGAGCTACTGAGGAATTATAATCTATTTTCTATGAACTTTTCCCCAACCCCTCTGATTAATCCCGATGTCTCGGGACTCTAACCAACTGAGCTAATGAGGAATTTTTAAGAACAGGTTTTATGCCCTGTCAAAAGCGGTTGCAAATATAATTACTCTTTTTCAATCTCCAATACGTATCACAAAAATTTTCATTAAAATTGCCAAAAATTTCAGAACATTTTAATTATCTGTATTATGCAAAAAATCATGGGATTGGGCAATGCCCTTGTAGATATTATCACTGAGGTAGATGACGAGCTGATATTGAAAAGGTTAGACCTGCCTAAAGGAAGTATGACATTAGTTGACGAAGAAAAGAGCCGAAAGGTATCATCTGAAACATTACACCTGAAAAAAACCAAGGCCTCGGGAGGTTCAGCAGCAAATACCATCCACGGACTGGCAAAGCTGGGAGCGCCGGTAAGCTTTATTGGCAAAGTGGGGGAAGACGAAACCGGCGATTTCTTCTATAAAGATATGCAGGATAACGGAGTAAAGCCTTTCCTTATCCGCTCAAAAAAAGACACCGGCAAAGCACAGGCTTTAATAACCACTGATGCTGAGCGTACCTTTGCTACATCCCTTGGCGCTGCGGTTGAATTGTCTGCAACTGATATTGAAGAAGCGCTCTTTGAAAACCATCAAATCCTCTATGTGGAAGGGTACCTGGTTCAAAATCAGGAACTGCTGGAAAAATCGCTCCGGCTTGCAAAGCAAAAAAACATGAAAGTTGTGCTGGATTTAGCGAGCTATAACATTGTAGAAGATAACCTATCCTTTTTGGAGCTCATGGTTGAACAGTATGTTGATATCCTTTTTGCAAACGAAGAAGAAGCGCGTGCCTTTACCGGAGAAACCGATCCGGAAAAAGCGCTTCAAAAAATCGCCGCCAAAACCGATATCGCCATCGTAAAAACCGGAAAAGAAGGCTCGCTTATCCATCATAATGGCGAAACTTTCACCATCAGAATAAACAAGGTAAAAGGAGTAGACACTACGGGTGCAGGAGACTTATATGCTGCAGGATTTCTTTATGGGTATATCCACAACCAGCCTATGGCAGTATGTGGAGAAATCGGTTCTTTACTGGCAGCTAACGTGATTCAGGGCATTGGCGCGAAAATACCTGCTGAAAAGTGGAAGACGATACAAGAGACGATGAAAAAGATAATGCACTAAAATTTTGAATATTAGTTGTTTCTTTTTCGTATTCTATACAATTTTCGTAATTTTGACCGGCCTAAAAACGGAGATAATTACTATAAAATATTCACAATAGAAAAAATATGAAAGTATACCAAACTCAAGACATCAGAAATATTGCTTTGGTCGGTGCCGCAAAGTCTGGCAAAACCGCCCTCTCTGAAGCAATAATGTTCGAAAGCGGATTAATTAACAGGTTAGGAAGTGTGGATGACAAAAATACGGTTTCAGATTACCGCTCTATCGAATTAAGCAAACAAAACTCAGTTTCTTCAACTCTTTTGTATGCAGAGCATAACAATAAAAAAATCAACATCCTGGATACGCCGGGTTTTCCTGACTACAAGGGTGAAGTAATCTCAGCGCTTAATGTAGCTGATACCGCAGTAGTTACTGTAAACGCACAAAACGGACCTGAAATCGGCACGGAACGCTATGTTAACTATGCTAAAGATTTTGGCGCGCCGGTTATTTTTGTTTTGAACCATGTAGACCATGAAAACATCAACTTTGATGAAAACCTGCAAAAGCTAAAAGAAGAATTCGGTGAAAAAGTAACCCTGATTCAATATCCTGTTAACGCCGGCCTGGAGTTTAATTCTGTGGTGGACGTAATGCAGATGAAAATGTTTAAGTTCCCGGAAAATGGTGGCAAGCCAGAAGTTATGGATATTCCTGCTGAAGAAAAAGACAAGGCAGAAGAGTTACATCAGGCATTAGTAGAAGCCGCTGCTGAAGGCGAAGAAGAGCTCATGGAAAAGTTCTTTGAAGAAGATTCCCTCTCAGAAGAAGATATCATACACGGACTCAAAACCGGTATTAAAAACGGCGATGTTTATCCGCTGTTAATCACTGCTGCCAAGAAAAATATGGGTGTGGCTCGGTTAATGGACTTTATCAGCAACAACGCTCCTTCACCCGACCAGGTAAGCAAGCGCAAATCACAAGACGATAAACAGGAGTTCACATGCAATCCTGACGATCCAACTGCGCTTTTTGTGTTTAAAACTTCAATAGAGCAGCACCTCGGAGAAGTTTCCTACTTTAAGGTATATGGCGGAAAAGTTAGCGAAGGCCAGGATTTAATCAGTTCACACAAGGGAACCAAGGAAAGGGTTTCCCAGGTTATGGCTATAGCCGGCAAAAAACGTGAGAAAGTCCCTGAAATGATGGCCGGCGACATAGGCGCAACCATCAAACTGAAGGATGCGTTTACAAACTCCAGCCTTTACGACCCGAAAAACCCGGTCGTTTTCAAGGAAATGACTTTCCCCGAGCCAATTCATGTTGTGGCTATCAAGCCTGTAAACAGCTCTGATGATGAAAAGCTGGGTGCTGCTTTGGGCGAGATTCATAAAATAGACCCCACGATGGTGGTAGAATATTCACGGGAGCTGAAACAAATTTTATTGAAAGGATATGGTGAATTGCACATCAACACAGTAAAATGGTATCTTGACAACCAGTTTAACATTGAGGTGGAAATGTTCTCACCAAAAATTCCTTATCGCGAAACCATCACAAAAGAAGCGCATGCCTCCTATCGCCACAAAAAACAATCCGGAGGTTCAGGCCAGTTTGGCGAAGTACATCTGATGATTCAGCCTTATTATGAGGGAATGGAAAACCAAAAGCAATATCCTGTCCGCGATCAGCAGGAATATGAAATGGACTGGGGTGGCAAATTGGTGCTGAATAATTGTATCGTAGGTGGAGCTATCGACGCCAAATTCTTCCCGGCAATTCTGAAAGGATTGATGGAGCGCATGGAAGAAGGACCGCTAACTGGGTCATATGCACGGGATATTGTTGTAAACGTTTATGATGGTAAGATGCACCCGGTTGATTCCAACGAAATCTCGTTTAAAACCGCCGGAAGAAATGCTTTCAGTCAAGCTTTTAAAGAAGCCGGCCCGAAAATTATGGAACCGATTTACTATGTAGAAGTGAAAGTTCCGGAAGAGAAAATGGGTGATGTGATGACAGACCTTCAGGGCCGCCGGGCTATCATAGAAGGTATGGAAGGAGAAGGTAAATATCAGTACATCCGCGCTAAAGTGCCGTTGGCTGAAATGGACCGCTACTCCACTGCTTTAAGCTCACTGACCAGCGGAAGAGCTGAATTTTCTATGAAATTTGATTCTTATCAGGCTGTTCCGGGCGATCTGCAGCAGAAACTGCTGAAAGAGTACGAAGAGTCTCAGCAGGCTGAAGAATAACACATTACTTGTCTTATTTTTTACCTCCCGGGAGTTGGCAATTCGCTGAAATCCGGGAGGTTTTTTTATTCTTTTTCTTTAAAATGTATCAAATCCAATTGCCATCTTAAACACTAAGCAGTTAAAAATAGTACAACCTAAAATCACGGACTTTTTAAACTGAACTCAATTATGCTATTTCCTGATGATTTTTTTGGTTTGAACAGAAACTCCGTTGTCCATTTTCAGGAAATAAACTCCTTGACTGAACTCCCTCATCCGGATTTCTACCCCTTCACCCGAAGAACTTACAGATTGATATAGTTCTCTTCCTTCCACATCATATAAACTGATAGTGACATTATGATTGCTTTGCGGATTCACCGTTAATACGTCATTTACAGGATTGGGATAAGCTGTTGCCAATGGCTTCGAATCATTTTCGGGCAATCCCACACTTTCGTAATTCAGGCCAAAACCATAATCAAAAAGAGCTGCATCATCCGGATAGTAACTGTTATTATTGACCGGCACATCAT
>JBNJGK010000102.1:0-9105 GCA_051747665.1 Bacteroidota bacterium
TTTCTGATCTCTGAACCTAAAAAACCATTCACAAATTGACGACTTACAAATTAACTATTTAACAAATCAACAATTAAACCATTCACCAATTAACGATCAACGATTCACTTATAATCTGGCATTAATTCGATTTTTGTTGCTTTCCTTGTGGTTCAAAAAGTCAGACTAGTTTTTTCATAATCATAATCCCATCCCTGAAAGGAAGCAAAAGGTTTTCCACGTCAGTATCTTCTTGCACATATTCGTTAAAAGCAGTAATTCCGGTTGTTTCACTATCGGTATGCTTTGTGGGGTCTACTACTTTCCCGTACCATAGCGCATTATCAGCTAAAATATAGCCGCCTTTCCGGATTTTTGGTTTGATGATATCATAATATGCGATGTAGTTTTCCTTGTCAGCATCAATAAAGGCCAGGTCAAAACGATCATCTAAGCGGGGCAGAATTTCCATAGCATCGCCGATTTCCAATGTGGTTTTGTCTTTGAGTCCGGCTTTAGCGATATAGCTTCGAACCATACTTTCCAGTTCGGGGTTTTTTTCAATGGTGATGATTTTTCCATCCCCGGCAAGGCCTCGGCCTAAGCAGATTGTAGAATACCCGGTATAAGTTCCTATTTCTAAAATGCGTTGCGGTTTCAGCATTTCGCTTATCATTTGTAAGAGGCGTCCCTGTAAATGTCCCGAAAGCATTTTAGGTCGTACCACATTCAGATGCGTTTTGCGATTTAGATCATACAATACATCGTCTTCAGGTGAGGAATGCTCTTCAGCATACTCTTCAATTTTTTTATTTATCATCGTGAAGGTTTTTTGTAAATGAGTGTACTTAACTTATTGGGATCAAATATTTCGTTGGCTACTTCAATGATATCTTGTGCATTAATCTGTCTGATTTTCCCGGCAAGGGTTTCCAGTGTTTCTACGTTATCATAAAGAAGGCAACTTTTGGCCATGCTCAGCATTTCGTTGAGGTTAGACTCATAATAGATTGCCATTTGGCCAATCATTTGTTTTTTGGCCATGCTTAGCTGCAGTGTTCCCAGCTTTTTTTCTCTCAGCAACTTCAGTTCTTTATGAACCAGGTCAATGGAAGGGTTCAGGTATCCGTTGGCGCAGCCAAGATAAATGTTAAACATGCCGGTATCCATATAGGGTGTGTAGTTGGATTCCACATGATACGCATAGCCGCGTCTTTCTCTGATGGAGAGGTTTAACCTGGAATTCATACCCGTACCGCCTAACAGGTTATTCAGTAAGGTTAAGATCAGTTTTGGGTTTTCCTGATATGCATTGTAGGCTTCATTTCCGATAATGCAATGATTTTGACTTACTTTTTTAGTCAGCGATTTTGTAAATGGTTGGTAACACTCAAAAGCTTTGCGCTCCCGTGCTTCCTGAAATGTCTCTATGTCGGAATAGTGCTTTTCGATGTTTTTGATTAGTTTACGGATTGGAATATCTCCCACCGAGGCAATCACCATTTGGTTGCTGTTATAATTCCGCTCAAGAAAAGCTTTGATCCGTTGCCGCGTAAACTTCCGGATGTGTTTTTTGCTTCCCAGAATATTACGACCTAAGCTGTGACCTCGATACGTCTCTTCCTCAAACTGATCAAAGATCATCTCTGAGGGAGTATCCTTGTATGAATCGATTTCATCCCGCACTACTTCCTGTTCTTTTTTCAGCTCATGTTCCGGGAAAACAGAATGGAAGACAATATCTGCAAGCAGTTCTAAAGTTCTGGGATAATATTCTTTAAGGAAAGAGGCATAAATCATGGTTTCCTCTTTGGTAGTAAACGCATTCAGCTCTGCTCCTATAGTGTCTAAGCGGCTTATAACGTGGAATGCTTTGCGGCGCTGTGTTCCTTTAAAAAAGGTATGTTCAATGAAATGCGCCAAACCATGCTCTTCCGGTAATTCATCGCGACTGCCGGTATTGATTAAAATCCCGGCATGCGCTACCATTCCCTCAACCTGCTTATGAACGATGCGGATTCCGTTTGGTAAGGTATGATATTGATATTGTTCTTTTTCCATTTCAGCCATGCAAAAGTAATAAAATCAACACCGGTTTGCTTGTGAAGTTTAGTTAAGGGTTCAGTTTAATAAGTTCGTATGTTTCTGCGTTTGTAGGTTATTGTTATGACAATCAATAATTTATTTCTAACAATGCGTTTCTAATCACATTTTGATAATCGGTAAATTATGTTGTTTAGCAAAAGATTTATGCTTTATCAACCAAGCTCAGAAATCCGTCCGCAGTAAATGATATAAAAAAAGCCACCCCAATAAGGATGGCTTTTTTCTCCAGTTATGAAAACATTATATTATCGGATTACAACGCGTTTTACGGCTGTTGTATTGTTTTCCTGAATATGAATGGTATAAACTCCACCTTGCAGGCTTGTAAGGTCTACAGAGTTGTGGCTGTTTTTCAGCACGCCCTGGCTTACCAATTCTCCTGTAATGGAATAAACTTTATACTCTGCATCTGAGATATTGTCAGAGGCAATCGTAATTTGTCCGTTTGATGGGTTTGGGTAAAGGTTCAGCGTACTGGAAAGCATATTTTCCTCTACGCTAATTGTTTCATCACCTGTAACAACCACATTATCCACTTCCCATGTTGCGGCGCCTCCGTCAACGGTGGAAGTGTACTTAAATGCAATGTAAACTTCTCCCATGCCGTCAAATTCAGACAGGTCTATTTCGTCAACAGAAACAAAGTCCCAGCTATCGCCGGCGGCACGTCCTGTTACTTCCATTTTAGTCCATGTTCCGTTGGCTTCCGGGTCTCCTCCTGTGTAATCAGAAGAGATCATCACTTCTTGTTCCTCGTCGATGTTACCAGTTCCATAATTAATGGCTTCATCAAAGTTAAGTTTTGTTCCTGAGGAGTTTGAGAGGTCTATGGGAACAGATATCAGCCAGTTTTCGTTATCATAAGGTTCACCATCAAAACCTGACATTGTAGCGCTGCCTTCGGGTAAACCGAATTCATTCCAGTACCATGTCTGGTCACCTTGCACGTTTTGGTCTGTCCACTCGCCTAAGTCACTGTCAAAGGTTTCTTCAAAAATGGCGTCAACACCTTCTTCAACTGAGAAAGGTTCATCGGATTCATCCATAGGTTCTCCGCCTGCTGTTGCTGAAACTTTGATTGTGTAGTCGCTGGCGGGAGTGAGGTCTGCCGGGATTTCCCAGTTATAATTGCCGCTGTTTTCCACATCTTCGGCAATCATCATTTCTGTGGTTCCCATTAGCTCGATGTTCACATTGTCAGAAAAGTTTTCTGAGGTCCAGGCTATTTCTACCATTTCACCCTGTTCAAAAACTTCACCGCCGTTAGGGTAAGTGATAGTAATTGACGGGTCTGTAGATGGTTCGTCAACAACAATATTATCGATTTCCCATGTTGCAGCGCCACCATCAACGGTAGAAGTGTATTTAAAAGCGAGGTATACACTGGAGTTGCCGTCATAGTCTGAAAGATCAATTTCATCTACTTCAACAAAATCCCAGCTATCGCCGGCGGCACGTCCTGTAACGGTTAATTTAGTCCAGGTTCCGTCTGCTGTAGGATCTCCTGAGCCACTGTAATCAGTGGAGATGTATACTTCCTGTTCGTTGTCAATATTGCCTGTACCGAAATTGATTGCCTCATAAAAATTTAACGTGGTACCCGTGGCATCCGTCAAGTCTATGGCAGGCGAAACCAGCCAGTCTTCATTGTCAAATGGCTCATCGTCGTAACCTGAAATGGCTGCACTGTTTTCAGGCACGCCAAAATCGTTGTTATACCATTCCTGGTCGCCTTCAATGTTGTAAGCAGTGTAAGAGCCTAACTCTTCATCAAATGTTTCCTCATGAATCTGGGCTCCGGCATAAGCGAAAAATGCCATCATTAATGCTAATAGTGTAGTTTTTTTAATCATAATAGAAGATTTTTTGGTTTATAAATTTCTGTAAAATTAACAATACGTCGAAGATAATGAGATATCCATGACGTAAAGAAATGTTAAAATGATCTATAAAGATAATAAAAAAACCCATCCCGGCAAGGGGATGGGTTTAACGAGTTGTGCGTTAGGATATTTTTACTTTTTATCTTTATCGTCGTCTTTTACTTCTTCAAAGTCAACATCGGTAACTTCATCGTCACTGTTGCTATCAGAAGAGGTGTTTTCGTCTGCTGCTCCGCCCTGGGCGCCCTGACCTTGTCCTCCGTCAGCGCCTGCTTGTCCTGAGGCTTGCTGCTGAGCGTTATACAAGTCCTGGCTTGCGGCTTGCCATTGCTTGTTGAGCTCTTCCATGGCTGCGTCTATAGCTTCCATGTCTTCTTTCTTATGAGCTTCCTTCAGCTTATTTACGGCATCTTCGATAGGCTGTTTCTTATCGGCTGAGAGCTTATCGCCATAGTCTTTCAACTGCTTCTCAGTCTGGAATATGAGCGAGTCAGCCTGGTTCAGCTTATCGATTTTTTCCTTGGCTTTTTGGTCAGCTTCCGCATTGGCTTTGGCTTCTTCTTTCATCTTATTGATTTCATCCTCGCTGAGGCTGGAATTAGCTTCGATGCGGATTTTCTGCTCTTTACCAGTTCCTTTATCTTTAGCAGAAACGTGAATAATTCCGTTGCTGTCGATATCAAAAGTTACTTCAATTTGCGGAACACCTCTTGGCGCCGGTGGAATTCCATCTAAGTGGAAGCGACCGATGCTCTTGTTGTCTTTGGCCATCGGGCGTTCACCCTGAAGCACGTGTATTTCAACGGATGTTTGATTATCGGCTGCTGTAGAGAACGTTTCCGTCTTTTTAGTCGGTATGGTTGTATTCGACTCTATCAATTTCGTCATCACGCCGCCAAGCGTTTCAATGCCCAGTGAGAGCGGTGTAACGTCGAGTAGTACGATATCATCTTGCTGGAAGTCACCACCAAGAACAGCTCCCTGTATAGCAGCGCCTATGGCTACCACTTCGTCAGGGTTGATGCCTTTAGAAGGCTTCTTGCCAAACAGTTCCTGTACGCTGTTTTGGATAGCCGGAATACGCGTTGAACCCCCTACGAGAATAATCTCATCGATATCGCTTGAAGAGTAGCCTGCATCACTAAGCGCTTTTTTCACAGGATCCATAGTGCGTTTTACGAGGTCTTCTGTCAAGGCTTCAAATTTAGCTCTTGATAAACTTCTTACCAGGTGTTTTGGGATTCCGTCCACCGGCATGATGTATGGCAGATTGATTTCTGTAGATGAGGAGCTGGAAAATTCAATCTTGGCTTTTTCAGCGGCTTCTTTCAGGCGTTGCAGAGCCATTGGGTCCTTACGCAGGTCGATGTTCTCATCTTTCAGGAACTCATCGGCCAACCAGTTGATGATGGCTTCGTCAAAATCATCACCACCCAGGTGGGTGTCACCGTTTGTTGATTTCACTTCAAAAACACCACCACCTAATTCAAGGATGGAAATATCAAACGTACCACCACCCAGGTCATATACTGCAATACGCTGGTCTTTGTCTTTTTTATCAAGACCATAAGCAAGCGCAGCGGCTGTAGGCTCGTTAATAATACGTTTTACCTCAAGTCCGGCAATTTCTCCGGCTTCTTTCGTTGCCTGACGTTGCGAGTCACTAAAATAAGCCGGTACAGTAATAACCGCTTCGGTTACTTCCTGACCGAGGTGATCTTCTGCCGTTTTTTTCATTTTCTGCAATGTCATGGCAGAAATTTCCTGCGGAGTATAGAGGCGGTCTTCTATCTTAACCCGGGGCGTGTTGTTGTCACCCTTAACAATTTTATAGGAAACGCGATTAATCTCTTTTTCTACTTTATCATAGGTTTCACCCATGAAGCGCTTAATAGAGAAAATCGTGCGTTCTGAGTTCGTGATGGCCTGGCGCTTGGCCGGGTCACCTACTTTTCGTTCGTTATTATCTGTAAAAGCTACAACAGAAGGTGTAGTTCTGCGGCCTTCGCTGTTTTCAATTACTATTGGTTCTTTACCTTCTACAACAGAAACACATGAGTTTGTGGTTCCGAGGTCTATACCTATTATTTTTCCCATTTCTTTTGGATTTTTTTATTGTTTGCAATTTTGATTTCGGTTGAACCTTTTCAATCATTGTGCCAAAACCAGAATGGATTGATTTTGTGAAATATTGACATGGAAAGGAGATTCAGCGCAAAGCTGATTTTTGAATAATGACAAAAAGACAGGTATGTTTTTAAGGCTTTTGCAGCTATTAGGGTGAAAGGGTTTGCTGACAGCGAAATATATTATTCGCTGTCAGGGTCTACGAATTTGGCTTCAAGTTGTGATAGGTTAATTCGTGTAGCTTTTTGTAAATAGAACGTTCTGACTTTCTGATACCGGCTGGAAAAAAGACCGATTCCGTTTTCTACGTTGCTGAAATCAGGGGTGTATTCTATCAGACTGTTGCTGGGCTTATTCACTTCAATATAGGTATCAAAATCTTCAGATGCTACAGTAATTTCGAAATCAAGCTTGTCTGAGTAGCGTTTCTGAACCTGGCTTTCTCGTTCCGCATCTTTATAGGGTACTTTATCTTCAACAAATTCATAAAACTCATTATTTGCAAAGAATTTTTGCATGCTTTCATCACCATCAGAGCTGTTAGAACGTGAATCAGGGAACCTTTCCCAGCGTATGTTTCGCAGCGAGGAATCACCCTGCTGATTCACTTCTATAAAATCAAACTGCACTACCAGTTGGTATAATTTGCCGTTTTCTGAGGTCGTCCAGGATACTTCTCTGTTAAAATCATTTAAAGGAAAGTGCAGCGTTGGGCGAAACGTGCTGTTCAAGAGTGGCTTATTGATGTCAAAGTCTTTAACCAAAGGGGTTTCAGCAGTAATGATTTTTCCGGTTTCGGGATTCTCTATTTTTATTCTGTACTCATAATTTTCATTTAGCCATACTTTATTGTTCTCGCCGGTAGTGTAAATAATCTGTTCGGGATGATAAAAAACGCCTTCTTCTTTATTGGTAATAGTGGTAGTATCCAACTCAAATGTTCTGTTTACCTGGTTGCCGTCAATCTCTTCCAATTGCACATTTAGTTTTGTTTGGTAAGTGCTGGAGTCTTCTATAGAGGCATATTCCAATAAATTTCCATCGCCAAGAAAAGCTTTGTTGATTTTAACGTGATGGATGCTGTCGTTTTGGTTGAGCAAACCGTAAACGATGGTAATGTCTTCCCATTCTGCCGTAACATCAAAATCAGTTTCGCAAGAGGTAAAAAGCAAAACTATAAAAGCCCAAAAGAGTATGACGGTGTTTCTCATGATGAAATTTTTTTCAAAAGTAATTAAAAGCCCTGTAAAACATTACGGTATTTGCTGTAAATTTTTTAATTGATGTGTTCAGGTTAATAAGTTCAAATGTTTTTAGGTTTATAGGTTAACAGGAGGAAAATCAATAATTTATTTCTGAAAATACGGGGTTGGTAACATTCAGATAATTAGAATTATACGCCATTTTGTAAAGAATGGATACTTTTTAAACAGTAAACCCTTACATTTGTAGCTTCAATCATCAAAAAGCAACGTTATGTCATCAGCAAAAATGTTTCCCGCACCCAAGATAACAACGCATGTGCTTCAGGAGATGAAGCTCAAGGACGAAAAAATTGCCATGCTTACGGGTTATGACTATTCTATGGCCCGGATTCTGGATGATGCGGGCATCGATATTATTTTGGTCGGCGATTCTGCCTCCAATGTTATGGCCGGAAATACAACCACGCTCCCAATTACGCTTGATCAGATGATTTATCATGCTACCAGCGTTAAGCGAGCTGTAGAAAGAGCCCTGGTGGTTGTAGACTTGCCTTTCGGCACGTATCAGGGAAACAGCAAAGAGGCTTTGCAGTCAGCCATCAGAATTATGAAGGAAAGTGGTGCCAATGCCATTAAGATGGAAGGCGGCGAGGAAATTATTGAGTCTGTGAACCGGATTCTCTCGGCTGGTATACCGGTGATGGGGCATTTGGGTCTTACTCCGCAGTCTATTCATAAATTTGGGACTTATGTAGTGCGTGCTACACAGGACGAGGAAGCCAATAAATTGATCGATAATGCCCATTTGCTTGAGGAAGCTGGATGTTTTGCTATTGTGCTGGAGAAAATCCCTGCCAAACTGGCTGCAAATGTTACCTCGGAAATCAAAGTGCCTATCATCGGCATTGGCGCAGGTAATGAGGTTGACGGGCAGGTTTTGGTCCTTCACGATATGCTGGGAATCACACAGGACTTCTCACCGCGTTTTCTGAGGCGGTATCATAACCTCAAAGAAGAAATTACAGGCTCAGTGCAAACGTATATTGATGATGTGAAATCGCGGGATTTCCCCAACGAAAGAGAACAATACTAACATATGGATGCTGCTGAAATTGCTGCTTTAAATGACAGGATCATTTATGAAGACAATCATTTGCTGGTTGTTAACAAAGCAGCCTCTGAAATTGTGCAGGGTGACAAAACCGGCGATATGCCCCTGAATGAAAAATACAAACAGGTTTTAAAAGAAAAGTATCAAAAACCTGGAAATGTATTTGTGGGGGTGATACATCGCCTGGACAGGCCAACGACCGGCGTCATCATTTTTGCGAAAACCAGCAAAGCACTGGCGCGGCTTAACGATATGATTAAGTTTCGGAAAATCAGGAAAATTTACTGGGCGGTAACCGGTGAGCCTCTATCGCGGAGTGAGGGAGAACTGGTGCATTACATGACTAAAAATGAGCGGAAAAACAAATCCAAAGCGCATCCGTATCTTGTTCCGGATTCCAAAAAGGCAATTTTGCGATATCGCTTAAAAGGAGAAAGCGATCGGTATTATCTTTATGAAGTTGAATTGCACACGGGCAGGCACCATCAAATCAGAGCACAGTTTTCAGCTATGGGAAGTCCGTTGAAAGGAGATTTAAAGTATGGTTTCCATACCTCCAACCCCGACGCCTCGATTCACCTGCATGCGCGGCAGATTTTGTTTGAACATCCCGTAAAGGGAGAGAATATTGTTTTGTATGCTCCGGTACCAGACGAAAATCTTTGGAAATATTTTGAGCAAAACTATTCCTGAA
>JBNJGK010000102.1:9205-10806 GCA_051747665.1 Bacteroidota bacterium
ATTTAGATATGATTTACAGAGTGGTTTTTGCTTTCGCATTTGTGCTTGTCTTTTTCACAGAAGGTCGCGGGCAGTTCTTTTATTACGGGCAAGAACCGGCTACACTGCAGTGGGAGTCATTTGATTCGCCTCATTTCAGCTTTTACTACACTAAGGATGCTTCTTTGCAAGCGCATTATTTTTCGCGGCTTTTGGAAAAGAACTATCGCTTTTTTTCTGAAAAAGAGAATCTGTTTCCTGAGAAAACTCCGGTTGTTTTGCATAATCGCGATTTGGTGCCGAATGGGTTTTCTGTTCCAGCACCCTTGCGAATGGAAATCAGTACACTACCCTCACAAAGTTCAACGGCGCTAAAAGCTCTGCCTTTGCTTGCAGTGCATGAATTTCGCCATTCGCTTCAAATTGAGGCTTTCAGTAACGGATTTGCGCGGCATTTATCCTGGCTGCTGGGAGATGTGGCTGTTTCCGGTGCTATGGCCCGGCTGCCGTTTTGGTTTATAGAAGGTGAGGCGGTTTATACGGAAACGGCGTATACGTATGCCGGAAGAGGCAGGGACGGGGATTTTCTGATGCAGTGGAAAGCGCTGGCGGATAAAGACAGCAGTGTTTCCTATGATAAAGCCATACAGGGTTCCTATAAAGATTTTGTTCCTGACCATTATAAGTTAGGTTATCAGTTATATAATCACGGAAAACGTTATTACCCGGACTCTTTATGGAGATATGTTTTGCATCGAACTGCCCACGTTCCGTATGGCTTCCGTCCTTTTTCCAAAGCCTTGAAAAAAGCAACAGGACACCATGTGGCAGGATTTTATAAGAAAGCGTTGGACTCATTGCACAAAGAAACAGTGGCACATGAACCTACCGGTAAGTCGCTGCGGGGTCATGATGACGGATATGCTTCTTATACCCATGTAAATCAGGGAAACGACAAGGCATATTATGCTTTGAAGAAAACGTTGGACGATATACCCCGCTTTGTCAGATTCACAGAAAACGATGAGGAAATCCTGCATTATCCGGGGTCTGTGTTTGACGAACAGGTTTCTTTTTCACAAAACAAAATACTTTGGGCGGAATATTATACTGATCCGCGCTTTACGCGACAAAACTACAGTGTTATTAAATCGTATGATATTGCTAAAGATGAAGAAAGGGTCCTTACTTCGGAAAAAGAAAAGCATTTATCGCCTGATTTAAACCAACGAAATCAATTGATAACCGTAAAGTATAATGAATCCGGAAACCAGTCATTGGTTATTAAGGATACCGAAACACAAAAAACGGTTTACAAGCGTGATTTCCCGGCTGATGTGCATGTGATAACCCCACGCTGGACAAATGACGGCAACAGTGTGGTATTTATTACGGTGGATGATTATGGCAAGTCCATAAAGCAGTATTTTCCAGAAAAAAACAAAATTGCTGAGGTGTTTGAGACTACTGTATTGGATATCAGTCAACCACGCCTTACGTCAGAATATGTGTTTTTTGTGGCGCCTTTCCGGGGAAAAAATGAGCTTTACGCGATGAAGCGGAAGACCCGCCAGCTTTTCCGGTTGGCTGATTCGCCTTACGGGATAGGATATCCGGCATTG
>JBNJGK010000103.1:0-10737 GCA_051747665.1 Bacteroidota bacterium
AGAATGGAATTAAACCAAGTTGCTATCATGAATTTCTTTTTGGCGGCAGTAGTCCTATAGCCCATTAAAACATTTTGGCAGAGAGTTTCGAATAAAAAGTTATTGGATATAGTTGACAATTAGTAAAATGTAATATCAGCCAATAATCATAAAACTTTTCTAAAAGTTAGAAAATCAATATTCTAAAAAATCCGAAACGCTACATGATAATGTTTAAACCTACAAACACATAAACTTACAAACTTAGTAACTTACAGAACTACAGATTCATTACTGAGTGAGACCTCTTAATTCCATTCCTTTCAGGATAAGTTCTACGGCCTCTTCCACATCAAATTTTTCAGAGTTGATTTGCAGATCAAATTTGTTGAAGTCGAATTTGTTACCTGAAAAATGGTTGATCAGGTCTGTTCGTTTTTTGTCTATGAATCTCATTTTTCTGTAGGCTTCCGCCTCAGACAGGTCAGGTTCTTTTGCAAGCATTTTTTGCAGTCGCCACCTTTCAGGTGCATAAAGCCTTACATGAAAAGCGCCCTGAAAATCGCTGGTGATGGCAACTCCGCCGCGTCCAATGATAATTACATGCCCTTGCCGGGATAGGTTTTCAATCACCTCACGAATGGTTTTCCGTATTTTCCGGTCGCTGCGGTAGTGTCGTGAATCCAATGCGCTAATAACATCATCCATTACGGTTTTTTGCTTCGCGTCAAAAACGTACTGGATTTTTTGAGGGTTTACCTCTAGCTCTCTGGCTGCATTTTCCATGATTTGCTTGTTGATGATCCGCCAGGCCTTTGTGTCTCCGGTTGATTTCCTTAGTTTTCGCTGCAAGCTGTCGGCGATTTGCCTTGATGGACACCCGAATTGCCGCGATATCGTAATAAAAGGAAGCCCCTTAGCTTTTGGAGATTCTACTTTTTTGTTGGTCTCCAGGGCCTTAAACCTCTTCTGCATGTATTTCAGTAAGATATTTTCAGTCATGATTGTAATTTCTTTTTGGATAAAAATACATGCTTATTATGAAAAGATCAACGGAAAATGGTTAATTTCGAATCCTCAACAAGTATAAAATATATTATGAATCTTTTGCGCGATGTAATTCAGCCACTTATCATACGCAATACAGCCAAAAAAAGTTTTAGCCGGGACGTAAAACTTCAAAACTTTGATGATATACAAAACGTTTGTATTGTAGTGGAAATGGACGAGGAGCCTGGATCGCCTGATATACTCGAACACATCGCAAACAAATATAAAACAAACGGGAAAGCAGTTGAGCTTATCGCTTTTTATCCTTTTCCTGATTTACCTGCTAAACTGACAGCTTCTTCTTTTTTTGTGATAAAGAAGAGTGATTTGAACTTTTTAGGCTTACTAAAGCGCTCCACCAGGGATGCTATATCACACAAGAAATACGACCTGGCGGTTTGTTATAATCCAGGCAACACAGCCGCTGTAAGTCAGGCTTTTGCGCTTTTGCAGGCCCGGTTTAAAGCAGGCACGCCCGGCTCAAAAGGGTTTGTGCCTGAAATGGTTTTACATGCCAAAAAGCAAGGCATGATGCATTTTGTCGAAACCATTAATAGTTATCTGAAAAAATTAAATCAATCATCATGAAACAACAATTTCACGGTACAGGTGTAGCCATTGTAACACCTTTTAGAAAATATGGAACAGTAGATTTTAATTCACTCGAAAACCTTATCGAACACATTATTAGTAATGGGGTGGACTACATAGTGGCCTTAGGAACCACTGGAGAGTCTGCCACACTGAGTTCTGATGAAAAAAATGCTATTACAGAGTTTGTGTTGGATACCGTAAATAAGCGCGTTCCGGTAGTTGCCGGGGCCGGTGGAAACCATACAGCCTCTGTAGTCAAATCAGTCAAAGAACTTAATGAGAAACAGGTAGATGGAATTTTGTCTGTTGCTCCTTATTACAACAAACCGCAGCCCAAAGGCCTGTATTATCATTACAAGAATATTGCTTCAGCCACTGATTTACCGGTAATATTATACAATGTTCCCGGCAGAACCGGCACAAATATTCCTGCGGATATTACCCTGCAACTGGCGTATGATGTTGAGAATATTGTGGCCATCAAGGAAGCCTCCGGTGACTTAAATCAAATAGAGACGATAATAAAAGATAAGCCGGAAGATTTTAATGTGATTAGTGGAGATGATGGGCTCACCTTGCCTTTGATGGCTATGGGAGCCTCTGGTGTGATTTCCGTTACAGCCAATGCTTTCCCAAAACAATTCGTGAAGCTGGTAAACAGTGCATTGGAAAACGATTTTCAAACCGCTAGAGAGGTTCATTATCAGTTGAAAGATATCATGGATGCATTGTTTGCCGATGGCAATCCTGCAGGTGTTAAAGCAGCCCTTGATGAGCTGGGCATCATTAAAAACAACCTTCGTTTGCCTCTGGTAAAAGTAAACAAAGGAGTAAATACGCTCATTAAAAAAGCGTTGGCTGATTTTGCAGGATAAGACAACTATTGAAGTAATCTATATGTCTTGCCAACGTCAAAAAACAAAACAAAACAAAAAATGCAATTAAGACCAATCTTAGCCACCCTGGTGGCAGTCTTGCTCATGGTGAGCAGTCACGCACAATATGTGTCAAATGAAAAAAATGCGAGGGATATTTTAGAAGAAAGAAATGAGATTTTCTTTCGGGTTGATTTGAAGAACCTTAGTGTGAAACCAACAACACTGTTTCAGGAAATAAGCGTTGATAAAGTCGATCTTAAAGAAGAGTTTGTATATGCTTACGCGGATAAAAACGGATATGCCTTTTTGCAAAAGCATGACATCGCTGTTGATTTGCTGGTAAATCCCTCAGAGCTAATTCAACCTGAGATGTTTTCCGGAAGCCGGGAAACTTATGAGTGGGATGAATACCCAACCTACGATGGCTATGTGGATATGATGTATCAGTTTGAGGCTGATCATCCTGATTTGTGTCAAGTGATAAACTTTGGAACTACCCACGAAGGACGTGAATTGCTTGCGGCAAAAATCACGGATAATCCTGACCAGGACGAGCAGGAACCGGAGTTTTTCTATACATCTACAATGCATGGCGACGAAACTACAGGCTATGTGCTTATGCTGCGGCTGATTGATTATCTGCTGACAAACTACGGAGATGATGACCGAATCACAGATATGGTAAATAACATGGAAATCTGGATCAATCCAAATGCCAATCCCGACGGCACATACGCTTCCGGAAATAATTCCGTAAACGGTGCTACCAGAGGAAATGCCAACGGGATAGATATAAACCGAAATTTCCCCGATCCACAGGCAGGCCCGAATCCCGATGGAAATCAGCATCAAGCCGAAACGGAAGCATTTATGGATTTCGCGGCAGAGCATGATTTTGTGATGTCAGCCAATCATCACGGAGGCGCTGAAGTAATCAATTATCCGTGGGATACCTGGTCTGACAGGCATGCCGACGACGACTGGTATCAGATGGTGTCTCACGAGTATGCAGATACAGCGCAGGAGCACAGCCCTTCGGGTTACATGAATGAATTTGATGACGGCATTACCAATGGGTATGACTGGTATTCCATCACCGGCGGCCGTCAGGATTATATGAATTATTTTCACCATTGCCGGGAAGTTACTACGGAACTGTCTGATGTTAAACTGCTTCCTGAAAGCCAGCTTGACGACCATTGGGAATACAATTACAGGTCTTTGCTGAATTACATAGAGCAGGCAGGGTACGGCTTGCAGGGTGTTGTTACCGAAACGGAAAGTGGAGAACCCGTCCCCGGTGTTAAAGTAGAAATTCCGGGTCATGATGAAGCCAATAGTCATGTCTTCTCCGGGGATATGCATGGAGATTATTATCGTCCGCTTAAAACCGGAACATATACCGTTACTTTTTCTGCGCCTTGTTATGAATCTGTGACGATAGAGGATGTTTCTGTCACCGATTATGAAATTACCGAGTTGAACGTGGAGATGGTCTTGACTGAGTTCAGTGCAGACTTCACGGCTCCGCAAACCAGCGTAAACATTGGACAGGAAGTAGAATTTGAAGACCTTTCATGCGGAAACATCACATCGTGGGAGTGGACTTTTGAAGGAGGTACACCTGAAACAAGTACCGAACAAAACCCGGTGGTGCTCTATTCTGAGCCCGGAGAATGGGATGTGACACTTACGGTTAGCGACGGCGAAAACGAAGAGACTACGGTTAAGGAAAATTACATCACAGCAGCTCCTGAAATTCTGATGGGCAATGGAGAAATAACTACCTGCCAGGGTATGTTTTATGATGATGGCGGAGCAGAAGGCGATTACAGCAATGATGCCGATTATACTTTTACAGTGTATCCGGAAAATGATGGAGCTTTTGTGAAAGCTGAATTTCAAAGTTTTAACATTGAAGATGACAGTAGCTGCGATTATGACTGGCTTAAGATTTATGATGGCGAAAGCACATCCGCTCCACAAATCGGCGGCGCCTATTGCGGGACAGATTCGCCGGGAACGGTTATTGCTGAGAATGCTTCCGGAGCGCTTACTTTTGAATTTCATTCCGATGGCTCTGTAACTGAATCTGGCTGGGAAGCCTTAATCAGTTGTGCAGGTGGAACTGACATGCCTCTGGCAGATTTTGAAGCCATAGAAACAAATATTGAGGAGGGTGAGACCGTGGAATTCACCAACCTCTCAGAAAATGCAGAGGGTTACGCCTGGTCTTTTGAAGGAGGCACACCCGCTACATCCTCAGAAGAAAATCCGGTTATAACTTACGATGATCCAGGGACATATTCAGTTGAACTGGTTGCTACGAACCAAAATGGCTCAGATACAGAACTGAAAGAGGATTATATTGTGGTTGATGTAAATACTTCGGTGACCTTGCAAGAAAAGAAGCCGCTGAAAGTTTATCCCAATCCGGTTTCAGGAAGCCGGTTTGTGATAGAAAGCGAAGAAAAGTTACAACATGTGGAAATGATGAACCTTGACGGGAAAACCGTAAAATCAGTATCCCAAACAGCGTTCAAAACCCGGATAAATACAAATGGGTTAAACAATGGTATTTATATTCTGAAAATTACTACAAGCAATAATGTGTATTACTCAAAGATACAGTTATTCTAAAGAAACTTCCTGACTACCAGTCTGAACCCATCCGGCATTCATGGCCGGATGGGTTTGATTATTTTTACGGGAGATTTCCACATAACCTAATAAAAAGTTATACAGAAATATCTCACAAAATCATTGTGTAGTTTAAATAAATTATTCTATTTTTGCACTTCCAAAATAAAAGGTTATAAACGATGGCAAAGAAAACAAAAGACGCAAGGGTTCAGGTTATATTGGAATGCACTGAGCATAAAAAGAGTGGGATGCCCGGCACATCGCGCTACATCACCACCAAGAACCGTAAAAATACATCGCAAAGGGTGGAGTTAAAGAAATACAATCCCATCCTGAAAAAACATACAATTCATAAAGAAATAAAATAACAGAGATATGGCTAAGAAAGTTGTTGCATCATTACAGACCGGAGGAAAAGACTTTGCTAAAGTGATTAAAGTGCAGAAGTCTTCCAAAACAGGAGCTTACAGTTTTAAAGAATCCGTTGTGCCCAACGACATGGTAAAAGAAGTACTCTCAGCCAAGAAATAAGGGCCAGTCCATTTCGGAAAGTCTAAAAAAAAGCTTTTTCATTGCGAGAAAGCTTTTTTTATTCATGGCCGGAAAATCATTAATTTAGCCCCTAAAATTGAATGTCATGGGAATATTTTCTGCATTTTCAAAAAAGGAAAAAAAGGAAAAGCTTGATAAGGGCCTGGAAAAAACCAAGCAAAATGTGTTTACCAAGCTTTCGAAAGCAGTTGCCGGAAAATCTAAAGTAGATGAAGATGTATTGGATGACCTTGAAGAAATTCTGGTTACATCTGATGTTGGCGTCAGTACTACCCTGAAAATCATTGAACGCATCGAAGAACGCGTTAAGCGTGATAAATATTTAGGTACTTCTGAGCTCAATACCATCCTTAACGAGGAAATAGCTGCCTTGCTTGCCGAAAACGAAAAAGACGGACTAACAGGGTTTGATTTCCCGCCCCGCGACACGCCTTATGTAATTATGGTTGTGGGGGTAAACGGAGTAGGCAAAACAACTACGATTGGTAAACTTGCCTATCATTTTAAGAAAGCCGGTAAATCCGTGGTGATGGGAGCGGCAGACACCTTTCGTGCTGCTGCTGTAGACCAGCTTACGATTTGGTCTGAGCGTGTGGATGTGCCCATTATCAAACAGAAAATGGGAAGCGATCCCGCTTCTGTGGCCTATGATACGGTGCATGCGGCTGTTGCTCATAAGTATGATGTAGCGATTATTGATACCGCCGGCAGGCTTCACAACAAAAAGAACCTGATGAATGAACTCAGCAAAATCAAAAAGGTGATGCAGAAAGTGATACCCGGAGCTCCGGATGAAATTTTGCTTATTCTGGATGCTTCTACCGGACAAAATGCCATTCAGCAGGCTAAGGAGTTTACTTCTGCTACTGAGGTAAATGCGCTGGCGCTCACCAAGCTCGATGGTACAGCCAAAGGAGGCGTTGCCATCGGTATCTCCGAACAATTTAAGATTCCTGTAAAATATATCGGCATTGGAGAAAAAATGGAAGACCTGCAACTTTTTGATAAAAAGGCTTTTGTGGATTCATTATTCCTGAAACCAGACTGATTTATAGCTTTAATATTTTTAGCTTCAGCAACACATTACTTGCTTCACCACCAAGAAGTGCAGAATACCATTATTGAATCTGGTCTAAAAAGGTCTCCATGTTTGCACTAAATTAAATAATATTCAGATTATCAAAATGTTATAAGAATTGCATCGCTATATGTAAGTTATTGATTTTCATGTTAATAACCTGAAAACTTAGAAACTTACGAACTTATTAAACTGAACTCATTATTGCTTATGAAAACCAAACCCATCACCTACATTACCGTTGTAACACTCGGATGCGCTAAAAATCTGGTAGATTCTGAATTTTTGACCGGGAGGCTCAAGGCTTCCGGACTGAAGGTTTTTCATGAATTTAAAAGCGGACTCACGGAAGCGGTGGTTATCAACACATGCGGTTTTATTAACGATGCAAAAGAAGAATCAGTAGATACCATCCTTGAATACCTTAAACGTAAAGAGCAAAATGAAATCCGGCAGGTTTTTGTGATGGGATGCCTGACGCAGCGCTACCGCGAAGAAATATCAAAAGAGCTGCCTCAACTGGATGGTGTTTTTGGTGTCAACGAGCAGGATAAGGTAATTGAAAGCATCACCGGCAGACTGCGTAATGAGCTGGCTGGTGAGCGGATGCTGACTACACCGGCACATTATGCTTATCTCAAGATTTCGGAAGGATGTGACCGGAGTTGCTCTTTTTGCGCAATCCCTGAAATTAGGGGCCGTAATATTTCACGATCAATTGAAGAGTTAAAAAGTGAGGCTGAGTCGCTGGCCAGCAGGGGAGTGAAAGAATTGATTTTAATTGCCCAGGATTTAACCTATTACGGTATTGACCTTTACGGGAAGCGAATGCTTGCGGAGTTGCTCCGCGAGCTCGACAAAGTAGTGGGCGTTCGGTGGATAAGGTTGCATTACACGTATCCGGCAGGCTTTCCGCTCGAAGTGCTTGATGTAATGCGCCACAGCAGTAAGATTTGCAATTATCTGGATATTCCGCTTCAGCATATCGATGATGATTTGCTCCGCTCAATGCGCCGGGGAATAGACGGTGAGAAAACGGAAGCTCTCATCAACACCATCCGGGAAACTTTGCCAAACATTGCTATCCGGACTACTTTGATAGCCGGTTATCCGGGAGAAACAGACAACCAATTCCGGAAACTAATGGAGTTTGCCGCACGTATGAAGTTTGAGCGCCTTGGTGTTTTTCCGTATTCTCATGAAGAGGGAACACCGGCCCACGTTCTTGAAGACAATATTCCGGATGAAATGAAGCAAGAGCGGGTCGATCAAATTATGGAACAACAGCAGGAAATATCACTTCAGAATAACCGCGACAGAATCGGACAAAATCTTTGGGTAGTCATCGATAGGGAAGATGAGGATTATTATGCCGGAAGAACTGAATTTGACTCTCCGGAAGTGGATAATGAGATTCTTTTGGATAAAACGATTTCTCTGAAACCCGGAGATTTTGTGGAGGTTAATGTTACTGAGGCCGACTATTTTGACCTTTACGGGAAAGTTATCCGAAAGGAAAAAGCGTGAAAAAACTTTTCATTGTTCCTTTTCGTTTAAACTTTATAGTATTTTTGGAAAGCAATACAACTGCTGATGTTTAAGAATATTCCTGACCGGTATCGCTTTTTTATCAAAAACCTTTTAAAAGGTCTTTTATGGCTTGCCGTGATTGTGTTTTCGTTTATTATTCTTCAGCGTTATGCTCCCGAGGGATATTTCAGGGATTTGCTGCAGCCGCTTTATGACAGACCCTTTTTGATGTATCTGATTTATACGCTCTCAGAAATCTTTTTTGGGATTATTCCGCCTGAGCTTTTTATGATTTGGGCATCCAAAATGGGTAGTGTTTTTCTTTATGTAGAAGCTGTATTTTTACTGGCGCTTATTTCTTATGGAGCCGGATTTGTGGGTTTTTATTTTGGTCGTTTTCTAAGTACTACCATAAGCTTCCGCTATGCCCGGCGCAGGTATTTTGATAAATATCAGGCTTATCTGCACAAATATGGATTCTTTTTGCTGATTGTGGCATCGCTTACTCCCTTGCCCTTTTCAGCGATATGCATGCTTGTAGGTTCAGCAAAATATCCCGTAAAAAAGTTTATGTACTATACCCTTTTCCGGTTTCTGCGTTTTGCGCTTTACAGCATTATCATCTGGCAATCTGTATTATAAATCTTTTGTGCGAATCAGATAATAAGTAAGTCCGCTGAATATCAAGGCCCACAGAAAACCAATGCCGAGAGAACCCAGACTCACAGTTTCTTCAAACTTCATCCCGAAAAGGTTCATCAGCGATGTTTCAGGCACCTGGATAATGTTTCCGAAGGAGCGAAGCGGGAGCCAGTCTGCAACCCTATCCGGCAAACGAAAACCAAGTAAAGGCTCGATGATGTAGCTGTATATCAGCAGCAATAAAATGGCAAGGCCAGAGCGTTGAATCAGCGTGCCGGCCAAGAAAACAAAGCTAAGATAGAAAAGCACTTCGGCCGCAAAGGCAAACGGAAAGGATAGCTTTCCTGTGGCAGCCTGCAATGTGGTATCTTCAGAATGTGTAAATCCCAGAATGAGACCTGATATCAGCAGAATGAGGGTCAGCAGCAGGGCAAAAACAAGCATCAGGGATGTTTTGGAAAAAAAGTACTCGCGCCGGCTCATGCCATTTATGATGCTGTGGCGGATGGTTTTATACTGGTACTCATTGGTAAGCAGAATCAAAAATATGATGCCTAAAATGATTTTGAAGTAGCCGGCCAAAAACGAAATGTTATGCCAGATGTCAGGGAACTGATATAAAGAGGTTTCCGGCAGCGTTACCTGATTTTGCTCATTGGTTTGGATGGTGACATTGTTAATGAATTGCTCTACACCAAAAATGATAAGTACGGTCAGAAAAACAAATAAACCGGCCAGAACCCAGAAGGTGCGGTATTTTTTAATTTTAAGGAATTCGATGGAAAGGTAATGCAACATGTTATTCCGGTTTTGATGTTAGGTCTAAGAAGTATTTTTCAAGTGATTTTTTACGGATGGCCAGGTGCGTAACAGTTACTCCTTTTTCTATAAGCCACTTGTTTAATTTGCCCGGAGTCAATTCATCATCCATCACAACAATAAATTTATCATCTTCTTTCTTTACAGAGGATATTCCTTTTGTTTCGTTCAAAATATGCTGCAGTTTTTCAGTTTCCTCAGCATCAATTTCCAGCGATTGTTTGTCTTGCAGCACTTCTTCCACACTTCCTGAGGTTAGCTTTTTACCTTTTTGCAGGATGGCCACGTGGGTGCACACCTTTTGCACTTCATCAAGCATATGGCTGGCCAGAATAATGGTGATGCCGTGGCCTGAGATTTCCGTGATCAGGTTTCGTATTTCAGCAATACCCTGCGGATCAAGGCCGTTTGTGGGTTCATCCAGAATCAATACATCCGGGTTGGAAACCAATGCGCCTGCAATGGCAAGACGTTGTTTCATGCCGAAAGAATAGGTCTTGATTTTATCGTGCCTCCGGTCAAAAAGGTCAACGGTTTTTAGTATTTGCTCAAAGTTGGGATTCTCAATATGTTTGATAGCAGAGGTGATCTTAAGATTATCAACAGCATTGAGGTAAGGATAAAAAACCGGTTCCTCCAGTATAGCTCCAATTTTTCTGCGATGTATGGCGGTGGGAGTTTCACCAAACCAAAAATAATTTCCTTCGTCAGCATGAATGGCATTTAGCAAAATGCCAAGTGTGGTGGTTTTGCCACTGCCGTTAGGTCCGAGGATGCCGAAAACCTGCCCTTTTTCAATTTCAAGGTTTATATGATTTAGTGCAGTAAGCGGGCCGTATTTTTTCGTTAACCCGCGCACTGACAGAATGGGTTCTTGCAAAACGATTATTGTTAATTAACACTCTTTAAAAGTGAAAAGTACAAAAAAATATGAATTCATAGTGACTACTCTCGTAATTAGTCTTACTTTTG
>JBNJGK010000104.1:0-10487 GCA_051747665.1 Bacteroidota bacterium
ACCGAACAGTAAAAGCAAAATCAATAATCTTAAATCGGACATGTTTTGATCGCATTTAGGTAAATTTTTACCGCTTAAAATTAATTATATTTTCAGACTAACATGGACAGAGGGCTTGTTCAATTCTAATTTTACATGGAAGAGTTTTGGGGGGAAGGTTACAAGTCTCTTGAAATCCCGTTTTCTTCCACTCAGTCATATCTCATCTCCCTTTCTAAAATTAAAACTTCTTCTCCACTTTCGTCAATTTGAAACTGGCCATCCCAATAAGGGTTTTCGGGCAGGTGTTTTACCTTTTTCACAAAGGGGTGGAAAAAATTTTCGTAGCCATTTTCGTATCCGCTTACTAGCACCGGCATATCTTTGGGGTATTGCTGTAATATTTTTATCAGCTCGCCTGCCGTGTGGTTGTATATCTTTTTATTGCTCATAATCTAAAACTTATGCACCGTTATCCATTTACTATCTAAGTGCTCAAAATCTCCATCTATGGTAACCAGTTCTGCATTAGCTGTTTTGGCCAGGGCTGCAATCCATACATCATTTTGACCTATACCTACTGATTTACCAAGCTTATCAACTGGCAAGGCATTTTTACTATAATTCCAAAGGGTTGCATATGACTTCATTAACTGATCATCTTCGGCAGTAATATCAATGACCACAATTTTAGTAATGAGGTTTTTCAACCGTTTAACCTTCTTTTCTCCCCATTGACCTCGTTGCACAAAACCTTCTATTTCGCCTATACTTACTGAAGCAACAACAGGAACCACTTTTTGTGAAAGAAGCTCAAGTTCAGCTTCGATTTTTTGGGATAATTCGGACTGCCTTACATAGTGCAGAATTATTCCGGTGTCTAACACATACTTTTTCATCACTCAAGGTCTTTAAGCATCTGTTCAAACTCTTCATCCGTTTCATCTCCTGGCCACTTACCCATTATTTCTGCCAGTTGATTCCCGCCTTTTTCTCTTATTTGTCTTTCCAATTGCTGTTCAACCGTTTCAGATTTTGGCTTTTTCGAAAAATAAATATCGCCTTCACCAGCTTCAAAAACACGTTCAATTTCAATAACAGAGCGGCCACGCGTTTTATAATGGGCCGTACCTGTAATTGTCACCTCTTTGCCCCAAAAAGGAGCAATGTCATCGGTAGACAAAGTTTCCGAAAGAAAGCCATCAACAATACCTTCTTCTGTTTTAATCTTCACTTTCAATTTAGAATACTGCAGCAGGTCAACTGTTCCGTTAAGAATTACGGGTTCAGGTTCAGGTATTTCATCCTCAAGAACTTTTATTCTTTTGAAATCATCTTTTTTTAATTGCAGTTCAGTCATGCTATTCTGATTGGAAATAATAAAAACTTCATTATCCTTCAGAAAAGCACTTTTTAGCTGTTTCAATTCACGCAATAAAGGTTTATCCAGTAAATCCTGCTTGTCATTTTCATTCATAGCATCCTGAAAAGCCTCAATAAACAAACTCATTGGTGTATGTTGTGGAAGTTTTTGCTGTGTTTCCCACCGGAGCAAATCGGTTTGATAGGCTTTTAGCGTTTTTTCAAACTTCTCTGCCTCTAACCCCAAAACAGTACTGCCTTCTTTTATAATGGTTAAGGAAACTTTCAGTGCATCTTTCAGCGATAGTTTTTTCCTTCCCTTAGTAAGGCTAATTCCCCTGAGACGAATTTGCAAAGCACCTTCAGAAACCTTTCTAATGCTATCGGCAATTAATGCCAGGCGGTGAAGGTCTATGGTCCCTTTGGTTTCCTTTGCGTTGACTATTTTAATTTCATAGTTCATTTTACTGAATTCTCATGTTTTTTAGTTTTCTTTCAAAGTTATTGTTTTTTTCTAAGTACTGAAAATACATCTTCCCAAATTGAGCGATTCTCGCTCACGATAAAGAAATTGTAAGCAATTCATCGAACAGTTGAGATGAAATGCTTACAATTTCTAAATCGTCCGCCTGAGGCGGATAAGATGAGCGGTTTGAGCGAAGTGTAAAAGCGCTTTATTTAGGTTTGAATAAGCTTTAATTTTTTCAATGTTATTCTTGTTCTGCAGTTCTTCAAAAGAATTCAATTCTGATAAAAGCATCCAAAAGTGCTGGTTATTTTGGTTATGATCAGTTAAATCAGAGCTTGTACCGAAACCTCGGTATGCCATTAACAGATAAAACAGAACGCTATTGATATTTTATTCATCAAAGTATACATTATAACTTGTAACTTAAACCAATTGAAGTTCTAATGCCATCCCACTCGGGTTTTGTATCGATATTGTAATCACTGTTTTTGCTTAAGGCGAATTTATCCTGATAAATATCAAATTGATATCCAACCGAAAAATCGATATAGAAATTATCTAAAATGGTGTGTGAAAAAATAATTGCAGGCTCTGCAAATGCAGTTAGAGCAGAAAATACAGATTCGTCATATTGTGATGATTCATAAGCCTGCAGAGTCTCTTGCAAAGCAAGCTCAGTATACACTACCCCTGCTTTTAATTGCAAAGCAAAATCTATATTACCGATTAGATTTCCAGCAGAGTATTTATAACATACTCCACCTTTGTAGCCATTCAATAGCATGTCAAGCTTATACTCACCTGAATAATCGCTTACATGATTTCTTCCGCCTGTAGTAAGATAAGATAGATTAAGGCCTATCTGACTTTTATTTCCAATGGGTTCATAATAAGCAACGGAATAATAAATATTATCAGGGAAACTTTCCATTACTTTAACGTCATTAATCCTTACGTAAATTATCATCTCATCCTGAAATGATTTGAGCTGATCCATTTTGTGAGACTCAAAACCTGCACCAACCCTTACTACTCTGGATTGTTGACTATATCCGTTAATGGAAAATATAATAAAAAGTATAATTGTAATTGTTATTGTTCTCATTTGTTAAGTATTTCAGATAGGTCTAATAAATCATTGTCATCATTGAAAAGAATATAATCATATAAATTTATCTTCTGTCTATTATAGCCTGCCGGTAACTCAAATACTATCTCATTGATTTCAGGATTGATAATTTGTATTCTTTCAGTGTTTTTAATTAAAAGTAACCCTGAAACCGGATCTATATTTTGTATAATACAATTCTCAATTACATCGATTGTTTTTATTAGGCTAAAAGATTCGGCATTCCGCACCTCTATTTGGTTATTATTGAACAGGCTGAGATATAAAAGATTGGGATTCATTGGGTCAAAGTAAGCTGACTGATAGTCTCTGTTATCTGAGTAGATTTCTTCTACCTGTTCGCTACCAATATTAAACAGTCTTAAGCCATTAGTAGAAGCGAAGCAAAAATAATCGCCATTTTGTGAGGCAGAAAAGTGGGCCCATATATTATCAGTTGGGTAGTTGTCTATGTATGTATTTGCAACAAGCTGCTCTGTTTCAATATCAAGAACCCTAAACCTGTTATCAGGGCTACTGGCGTAGCATATTCTATCGTTATTTGTTAGTAAAACATAATCAACGGAAGAGCTCGAAGAACCGGCTGGGTAATCAATAATTGTGGGGTTACTAAGACTGCTATTGTTGAATATGTACATATTTTCTTCCGCAACAGCTAACGCTTTAGAAGAGTTTGTCGCACATGAAGAAATTTCGTGATATGAAAGATTGGGAATTATTGTAGAATTAACAATATCCAGTGTGTTCAAATTGAGATTATAAAAGTAGCCATTAGATTTTGCATACAATAGTTGATCTATTGGGTTGTAACTCATATATGATCCAACCGGAGAATATTCTCCTATTTTGTAGGTGGGCATATTATTTGTTTCGATCCAACTTTCATCAATTGTTGGAGAGATGTATAAAAAGTATATATCCTTAACACCAAAACCTGCATTAGCAATTATGATGCTTGTATCTGAAGGTGAGTTTAAAGAATGAACCCCCTCATGTGGTGATTCTATTTTGTATTTGACGTTATAAGGTGAAGAGTTCCATGTTATCTTTACACTGTCAAAACCAATTCCCTCTAAAGAAATGATCTCAGGTAAGGGCTCTTCAAACGAAAGATGGGCTCTGCTGCTACCGGCATTATGTGTAACACATTCCACGGTAATTCTGTAGTCACCACCAATGTATGAAGGTTCCGCATAAAAGTTGCTGTCCGGATCTTTGATGATAATATCTTTTGACAATGGATAATAGTTTGTACTCACTCGATAGTGTCTAAAATTTTTATTTTCACATTTATTCCAGTTAAAGGTTAAATGCCGATTACTGTCGATGCTTTTTTCGACGAGAAGCTCCGGGGCAGGACGGTTATCAAATAATAAGGTCCATTCTTTTTCAACAATATACCCTTCAGCACCTACTTGATCCGCAATTGTTCCGGTACCACTGTTTGTAAGCACCTTTAGCTTTAGTTTATGATAGCCATTTTCAAATAGTTCTGGGTTGATTTCAAACTCTATGGATGAGGAAGCCAAATAATAACCCCAACTCGAATCTCCCAATGAAATTTCCGCTTCCCTGGCTCTTAATCCAAAGGTGTTTATATCAAAAAGAAAATCAGTTCTTTCAAACACTTCAATCGTATCTCCTTCCGGGGTGTTTGATATTTCAAACATGTGGGTATCGGGAACCGGCTCTTTTTCAATAAAATTCTCATTATCCAATTCATACTCACAACTTTGAATGAGGGCCATTATTGAGAGAGCCAGCAAAATGAGGTTATTGATGTTTAATGGTAATAGCTTGTGTTTCTCGTTCATGATATGGGGTGTTAATTATAGTATGTTCATATATAATTTGAGTTATGATCTGCTTAAAATCTCATCCGATAATATTTTGATTAATACTAATAGACATCAGGTTTTTAGGTTGTTCGTTTCAAAAGTAAGAAATCATTCTAAGTTTCAAGAAGGATACTGTAATATAAATTGATTTTAAATTAGGTATTAAAAGGGATAATTTAATATTTATGAGGTGTTATCTTATTTATTCTCATATGTTATAGGATTTGCAACAAATAAAATGGACTAAAGAATAAGGACCCTGCTTTTCCTCTTCACTGATGAAGGTCATATAAAAGATTGGCTGATCTTCTCTTCGTTGAAGAGAAGCACTTCTGGTGGCAGGATTGTTTTGCTGCGCGAGGTAGAGCCTTTCTGAATGCAGGAGTTACCATCAAAAAACCGTATTTTTGGCTTTCTTAATCAAGTGGAACCATTCAAAAAATTATAAGCATGAGAATTATTTCCTGGAATGTAAACGGACTCAGGGCGGTGGCCCGTAAAAACCTTTCGGAAAGTATCGATCAAATGAATCCTGATATTTTGTGTTTCCAGGAAACCAAGGCCCAAGACGACCAGGTAGCCGAGGCGCTAAAAGCCTATGAGGACTACCATGTCTATTCGAGCTCTGCCGAACGCAAGGGCTATTCGGGAACCGCGGTTATGACTAAACAGGAACCCAAAAGTGTCAGCCAGGGTATTGGTGCTGATGATCATGATAAAGAGGGACGGGTGCTGACGCTGGAATTTGATGCGTTTTTCCTGGTGAATGTGTATGTTCCCAACTCGGGCAGTGACCTGAAACGACTCGCCTATCGCCAGCAGTGGGATAAGGCCTTTTTCGATTACCTGAAAAAGCTTGAGAGATCGAAGCCGGTGGTGGCCTGCGGCGACTTTAACGTGGCACACAAATCTATCGACCTGGCCCGGCCCAAACCCAACTACAACAAAAGCGCAGGGTATATGCAGGAGGAAATCGACGGAATGGATCGCTTTACGCAGAACGGATTTATCGACAGCTTCCGCTATTTTTATCCCGACAAGGAAAACATCTATTCGTGGTGGAGCTACCGCGCCGGTGCCCGCGGCAAGAATGTAGGCTGGAGAATCGATTATTTTCTGGTCAGCCAATCATTTATCCCGGAAGTAAAGGACGCCTTCATCCTCAACGAAATTATGGGCTCCGACCATTGTCCGGTGGGCCTTGAGCTGAAGTAGATGATGGTCAATTATTGCTCAGCGCAGTGAAATACATGAATTACTCAGGAAGTATTTTGCCGTCAGCCTGTATGGCCACAAACGGTCCCGCATAGACTCTGCATCAGGCTTTTGCCGGTAATCGACCGCTATGTAATGTTAGCATCTGTTTTCGTTTCATACTTTAATCCAATTTCTTCCTTAACCCTGTCGATTAATGAAATCAAATTCAAGGATGTTTTGAGTGGTAATTTAGGGCTTTCAACCTCTTGATTTATAAGGCATCTGTTAGCCTCTTTTATCTCATGGATGTACCCATTTCCTTCATATTTAATATCTAATATTTCCTTTTCCCCGTTTCGTGAAATGGTTAATTTCTCTGTGTGATGAAACCGGCTGTGCAGTTTTATACTACCCTTACTGCCATAGATGAATGCTTCCGTCGGTGTGTTTGCTTCCGTCGTAGATTCGAGGATAGCTTTGGATCCGTTTTCATAGTTGAATAGCATAGAACAGTAACTATCTACACCTGTTTGTGTCATTCGTGCCATGGCTTTTAAATCTTTAGCAATCCCCAATGTCAAAAGACTTAAATAAACAGGGTAAATACCGATATCCAGTAAAGAGCCTCCTCCCAATTTTTTGTTATATAATCTGCTTTCAGGATTAAAATCTCCTTTGAATCCAAAATCAGCCCGGACAGAAAACACCTCTCCAATTATTTTTTGGTTGAGAATTTCAATTAATTTTTCAGTAGCAGGTATGAATCTTGTCCAAATGCCCTCCATTAAATATAAATTCCGGGATTTTGCTTCCTGAACCATTATATTTACTTCATCAGCGTTCATTCCCATTGGCTTTTCGCAAAGTACCGCTTTGCCTTTTCTCAGACACATCATTGTGTTTTCGAAGTGGAAGACATGAGGTGTGGCAATATAAATTACGTCTATGTCAGAATCGTTAGCTAAGGCTTCGTAAGAGTCATAGTGCTTAATGGATTTAAACTTTTTAGCAAAAAGTCTGGCTTTATTTAGTTCTCTTGAGGCAACTCCATGTAAAACAGCGTCATTTGAAAGCATCAAATCTGCCGCAAACTTATGGGCTATCTGGCCTAATCCTATGATTCCCCATTTAATCTTTCTGCTCATTATTAGTCTCTTTTTATTCACTTATTGCGTTTGTTTCAAGAAATTCAATCTCTTCTTCTTTGGTTTTGATACTGGGTTGATTCATTGGCTTCAAATAAAGCATTATAGAATTGAGTATACGAGGTTGGCTTAAATCCTTTTCCGGTATTTCTGCTTTGTGCAGAACGCCACATGTTTTCTTACTGGTAAGGTCGCTATTATTCATAAGCACAATTTTGTAGGCTTCTTTATCAAAAGTCTCTATTTCAGCTATATAGGGTTTGAGCAACTCCACACCTTTCTTAAATAATGGGTTATATAACTCGTAATACTTATCTACAGGAATATTATTATTCGTTATTAATTGATGATAGTCAGCAAAAGACAATTTACTTTCTACTTTTGTTGGTTCATATCCGAGCATTAAAAATGAGTCTTCAGGTGCATTATCTCTGTGATATGGGGTCGTGTTTTGATGATTGAATCTTCCTAACCAATAGAAATCCAGTTCCTCATGAAAATCAGCCTGACATTTTTTACATAAGGATTCTTTGATTTGAACCATGTATTTTCTCAAGATTTTGGAATTCATTGGCTTTTCAAAAGTAAGAATTATAAATCCGGATTCTTCATGATTTTTTCTGAAGACACTTGAATAGATTTTGTCTGTTTCAACTTCACTTATTTTTCCTTCGATTTTTAGGTAATAGTTCATGGTTCTTTATTTTTTTTGTAAGCTAACGTTTTGGCTGTATGTGCCATGCTATATTTCGAGACACAATACCATCAACATCCTTTTAAGTTTAATAGAATTACAAACCTATAAATACACTGGATTCCTTGCAAGGCGTATATTACTCTTGTAGATAGTATGATTGTTATTATGATTCAGATAATAAGTTATATAAGTCAATATTTAAATATACAATCTCTTTCCCGATTTTTTCCGGAACCAAGATTCCCAGCTCCTCCATCTGTCCTAAATATTTCTTAGCTGTATTTAAACTTTTCAAGTTTTTATCTAATAATCTTTTTGGACTCGTGTAAGGTTGTTCAAATAATTTCTCTACAACTTCTTTTCTAATATGTGGTAACTTATCTTCGACCAATTTTAAGGTTCTGTCAAATAATCTATCAATTTCCTCTATCTTATTTATCGTATATATTGATGTCTCTTCAACTGCATTTAGCATATAAATTATCCAATTCTTCCATTGCCTGCGACTTGTTACTTCATTGAGGAGTCTGTAATAATCATCTTTTCTCTTGATAATATAAGCGCTTAAGTATAAAATTGGGGTATCCATTAATTTTTTTTGAACCATAAGTAAAATACTTAAAATTCGTCCTACCCTCCCGTTTCCATCACGAAATGGGTGGATTGCCTCAAATTGATAATGAGAAATGGCTATTTTAATTAGCGGGTCGTAATCGTATTTGTTATCATCATTGATATATTCTATCAGATTATTCAGCTTTTCATTTATTACCTTTTTTCCTCTCGGCGGGGTGTAAATCACTTCGCTGCTGAGTAATCCGCTTCCTCTTTTCTTTATGACTGTCTCTGTTTGCGGAGGGCGTATTCCATCATTTACATTCTGAATTTCCCGGTATACCTTTATCAGGGAATCAATTGTAAAGATATCATTATTTACTATTTCGGTATAACCCCTCCATAAGGCTTCACGATATCGTAACACCTCTTTTGCATTACTATTCAGGTAAGAATCGTTTACTGTAAGTGATTTATACAACTCATCTTCAGTCGTAAAAATATTTTCTATCTCGGTACTGGCTTTTGCCTCTCTCAAGGCAATAGTATTAACCAGCATTGACTGATTCGGTAGTTTTCTCGCGAATCCTTTCAATTCTGCTAAGGCCCTATTTGCATTATTCAATGCTTTTAAGACTTCTATCGTTACTATATTCTTATCATCAGGTGGTAATAATGGTAGGTTATTATATGGTTTAGTTCTGTCGTATGGAATAGGTTCTTTTGACATTAGAATTTGTTTATGTCAAAATTAAGCAATATTTGACAATTAATTGTTTTTCTGTCAAAATAATCAGGATTAATGCCCAACCTGTCAAAGTTGTTTGATTATTGACAGTTTGCGTGGTGTTTTATATTAATGGATTATATATTCACAAACAGACACATCCAAAAAGAGGAGTATGATTCACATTTGCTAACTTTTAAAAGCGCTTTATTTCAGGGTTCAGAATCCAATCATTAGTTCCCAACGAATATAGAAAATAATCCGAAAAGCACTTGGTCTGACACCAAAAACCCACCAAAAATCTCCGTACCTTAGCATCATGCAAAAAAGTTTACTTCTGTTTCTTTTGGGGCTTCTGATGTTGGCAGTTATGGCCTGTGAGAAGAATGCAACCTCAGAAAAGGAAAAGGCTTTCTACAAGGCCGCAGACATCTCTTCACTGCCTGAAATTGAAAGTGATGGTGTTCGCTTTTACGATCTTAATGGAAAGGAAAAGTCTTTTACGGAAATCCTGAAAAATCATGGCGTCAACACCATCCGGCTGAAGCTGTGGGTGCATCCCGAAAATCCGGTGAATGGTCTGCATGAGGTTGCTGCTTTTGCCGGACGTCTCAAAGATCAGGGCTTTAAAACCTGGCTCACTGTCCATTATTCCGATACCTGGGCCGACCCCGGAGACCAGCAAACCCCGGAGGCATGGCAGGACCTTGATTTTGAGGCGCTGAAAGATTCGGTTTACGAATACTCCCGGCAAGTGGTCAACCGAATCCAACCTGAAATCCTCCAGATTGGCAACGAAATCAATAATGGATTCTTGCACCCACAGGGAAATATCCACGACTACCCCAATCAATTTATTACGTTGGTACAGGAAGGCATCCGCGCATCCCGCCAACAACAACCCGACACAAAAATCATGATTCATTATGCCGGACTGCAAGGCAGCAGCCATTTCTTCGCTGAGGTTTCCGGGCTTGATTATGACCTTATCGGAATCTCCTACTATCCCATCTGGCACGGCAAAAACCTCGACAGCCTTCAAATAACGCTCAATCAGCTCTCCAAGGCCTACCAAAAAGATATTCTGGTTGCCGAAACCGCCTACCCCTTCACACTCGACTGGAACGACTGGACCACCAATATCGTCGGCCTCGAAGAACAGCTTATCCTTCCCGACTATCCCGCCAGTCCGGAAGGGCAAAAGGCTTTTCTGCAAAAAATACGCAGCATCGTCGAAACCACACCCCGCGGCACCGGATTCTGCTACTGGGGCGCCGAACGTATCGCTTACAAAGGTATTGAAGCTACAGATGGTTCAGGCTGGGAAAATCAGGCGCTATTCAGCTTCAGCAACCATGCCTTGCCCGCTTTGGAGGTTTTTGACTGAGG
>JBNJGK010000105.1:0-10302 GCA_051747665.1 Bacteroidota bacterium
TCTCCCTATAAAAATACTACCTTTGTGCTGATTTAAGCGGGCATTATGAAGGTTTTTGTTGATGAAAGCGCAGGTTTTTGTTTTGGGGTAGTAAAGGCTATCGAAACTGCAGAAAAGCAATTAGCAAAGCAAGGCTCATTGCTTTGCCTGGGACAAATGGTTCATAACGAATCTGAAATGTCTCGCCTTAAACAAATCGGACTAAAAACCATTCAGCATACGGAGTTGTCAAAATACAGCGGCAGGCAGGTTTTGATACGGGCACATGGCGAACCTCCCGAAACTTACCGTAAAGCATCTGAAAACCAGGTTTCTCTGGTTGAGGCAACTTGCCCGATTGTGCTTACATTGCAGCAGCGCATTGCAAAGCATGATCCGGATAAGGTTCAGATAGTGATTTTCGGTAAAAAGAATCATCCTGAAACCATTGGCCTGAATGGGCAAACCTACAACCGCGGGGTCATTATAGAATCTGAAAATGATCTCGAAAAGATTGATTTTTCGAAAGACGTAGTGCTCTACTCACAAACGACTATGGACTATGAAACTTTTGAAAATCTTAAAAGACAGATTCAGCATAGTATGAGTGCCAATGCGTCCTTTAAAAGTAAAAATACCATCTGCGGACAAATGAAGCGGCGGAAACCCGCATTGATTGATTTTGTAAAGCAACATGATGTTGTATTGTTTGTTTCGGGTAAGCACAGTTCCAATGGTCGCTTTTTGTTTCAAGCGGCAAAACAATATCAACCCAAGACTTACATGATTGGAACAAAAACAGATATTGATCCGGCATGGCTTAAAGGAGCGGAGAAGATAGGTGTAAGCGGAGCTACGAGTACTCCTGCATGGTTATTGCAGGAAATAGCGCAACATGTTAAAACGTTAATGGCATAATATGAATCTTAAACAACTGAAATTAACCAATTTTAAAAATTACGAATACGCTGATTTTTCGCTCTCACCTAAAATCAATTGTTTTGTGGGTGATAACGGAGAGGGCAAGACCAATGTGCTGGATGCCATTTACTATCTTTCGTTTTGCAAAAGCTATTTTAATCCGATTGACTCACAAAACATCAGGCACCAACAGGATTATTTTGCGATACATGGATACTATGATCAGGATGAAAGCGCTGATGATTTGATTTCTTGTCAGTTGAAAAGAAACCAGAAAAAGAAATTTAAGCGCAACCAAAAAGAATATGACCGCTTAGCGGATCACATCGGCCTGATACCTTTAGTGATGATTTCTCCCTATGACCGGGATTTGATAAACGATGGCAGTGAGCTGCGCCGGAAATACATCGACGGCGTGATTTCGCAATTCGATAAGCAGTATCTCGATAATCTTCTGAATTACAATAAAGCCTTAGCGCAACGTAATTTCCTGCTAAAGAAATTCGCCGAAACCGGGTATTTTGATCACAGTGCCCTGGAAATTTGGGACTCAAGAATGATTCCGCTGGCAAATAAACTGTATGAAAGTCGTCGGGATTTTATAGAGGCATTTATCCCAATTTTTCAGCATTATTTTGATTTTATAAGCGAAGGTCACGAAAAGGTGAGTATTGGCTATGATTCGCAGCTCCTTCATCATGATTTTTCACAGCTTTTAACCGAAAGCCGCGAAAAAGACCGTGCATTACGCTATACCTCAACAGGCATCCATAAAGATGATTTGGCATTTCATATAGAGGGCTATCCGTTTAAAAAGTTTGGGTCTCAGGGCCAGCAAAAGTCATTTGTTATTGCCATAAAGTTGGCTCAGTTCGATTATATCCGGGATATCAAAAAAACCAAACCCATTTTGCTTTTTGACGATATCTTTGATAAGCTGGATCAGCGCAGAGTTGCACAGCTTATCAAGCTGGTAAGCCAGAACAGCTTTGGGCAGGTTTTCATAACAGACACACAATATGACCGGATAAAAAGGGTTTTTGAAGAAGTGGAAATCGATCACAAAATATTTTTTATTAAAGCAGGAACGATAGAAAGACAAACCAATGGTGTTTAAGCAAACAAACGAACAAACATTAGGCGAAGTCATAGAGCAACTAATGGAATCGTACCGGATAAAAAACCGGTTTTATGAGCAAAAACTCATCGCAAAATATCCTGAAATAGTTGGCCCTATGATTTCGCGATATACAGAAAACCTGCAAATACGGAACAGAGTGTTGTTCCTGAAAATTGCCTCACCTCTTGTTCGTAATGAACTTTCGTATGCACGCAGCTCGCTGACTGAATCTCTCAATAAAGCTGTGGGCAAAGATGTAATTGATAAAATCGTTTTGAAATAGAAGCAATCTATTTCACCTTGAAGTCAAACATCTTTTCATTTTCCAAATACCCTTCCAGTCGATCGCCGATACTTACATTTCCTACACCTGCCGGTGTTCCTGTATAAAGCATATCTCCGATTTTCAGCGTCATATATTTTGAAACATACGAGATCAGATAATCAATTGTAAAGGTCATCATTCCGGAGTTTCCGCTTTGAGCTTGCTGGCCGTTTACATCCAGATGGAAATTAATGTCCTGGATATTTTCAAACTTTTCCTTAGACACCCATTCGGCTAGTACAGATGAGTTATCAAAAGCTTTTGCCTTTTCCCAGGGTAATCCTTTTACTTTGGCTTCGCGCTGTACATCCCTGGCTGTAAAGTCAACGCCTAATGTTACTTTATCGTAATAGGTGTGGGCAAATTTCTCCTCAATGTTTTTTCCTACTTTGTTGATATGCACAACTATTTCCGTTTCGTATTGGATTTCTTTTGAGAATTCAGGGTAATAGAATGGCCTGTTTTTTACTAATAAACTTGTATCGGGTTTCATAAAAAAAACGGGAGTAAATGGCACTTCGTTACCCAATTCTTTGGCATGCATAACATAATTACGGCCAATGCAAATGATTTTCATGGTTTATTTTGTTTTGTTGTTTGTTTATTAAACGTATAACAGCTTTTTTGTTTGATTTATATGCTTTTTTTGGCTTTTATTCCTTACAGTATTTCTGAATAACTTTATATGCCTTTTCAATGCCTGCCTCTCCGGCTCTGCTCAAATCAATGCATCCCCGGTGGTTATCCTGAAGGTAAATTAGTGTGAGACCCCTGTTATAATATGCTTCTGCAAGTTTGGAGTTTTTATTTAAAGCCATAGAATAGCTATACATCGCTTTTGTAAAATCCTGAAGCATCAGTTCAGTATTGCCTTTGTTGTACCAGGCTATCGCATTATCTTTCCGGGCAGAGGCTGCCTCAGACAGGTCATCAAGAACCGCTGAGTAATCTTGTTCAGGTTGATTAGCACGCCCTTCTGTGTTTCTGCCAAGCGATACGTTTTCTAATTCCTGATTGGCGTTTTGGTTTTGCTGCTTCATTTCGAGAATGGCATAAGCCCGGTTTATGAGTGCCGGATAAAAATCCTCATCCGCCATCAAAGCCAAATTGTAGCTGCTGATAGCGCTGGAATAGTTTTGCATCTCCTGGTTGATAATACCATGTATAAAATACAATTCCGGGTCTGGGGCATTATGGGATATTAAGCTATCAATCCTCTTGTATAATTTACTCAGCCTGTCCTTTTTAATTGTAGACCATTCAGTGCTGAGCATGATTTTTACTTCATATTTTTCTTCCTGATTGAATTCTGATATAAACGCATCCCGGTTTTTTTCCGTTTCGAAAAAATCATGAGGAACCAGACTATAGCGAAAATCGTGGAGCGGTTCTATGGGCGTATCTCGCTTATTGCTTTTTCCTGTCCCGATGTTCGCTTTTCGAAAGCCCGATTCAAACTCTATGATTTTCTCAAAATAAGTTGAGTCTATCCAGGCTGTTCGGTTTCCCTCATTGCTTTGACTATCATCGTGCATAGCAATCAACTGGTTGCCTTTTCGGCGGTCATGGCGGGCTTCTTCCATTAGGCCGGTTTTCTGATAAGCCTGTGCACGCATAAGATACGCGCGGGCAAACTGCGGAAAAATTTCTATAGCCTTGCTGTAATCATCAATAGCGGCTTTGTAATCTTCAAGCTCATAATACAGATGTGCCCGGTTAAAATAGGTAAGTATGTTGTTGGGGTTAAGCGCTGCAACCTTTTCGTAGTCCTTTATTGCCTTCTCATAATCCTTGATCTGTGAATAAAGGATGGCCCGGTTATAGTAAGTAAGCGCACTGGAGGGGTTTCTTTCAAGGGCTTTTCCATAGTCTGCCAGCGTTCCCTCCAAATCGTTAAGCTGATAACGCGTTAACGCCCGGAAATAATAATATTCAGCATTTTGATTATCGATTTTTAATGCACTATTAAAATCCGATAATGCTTTTTCGAACCAACCCATTTCATATTTTATCAGGCCCCTTTGTGCATATGCTTCTTTATAAAACATTTTTTTCTCGATGGCCGTGCTACAGTCTTTCAGGGCTTCCACATAATTTTCCAGTTCTTTTTGCACGATAGCCCTGCGCAGATAAACCGAAGCCACATCCCTGTCTATCATTAATGCTTCATTAAAATCATCCAGCGCTTTTTGGTATTGTTCCATTTGCAGGAAAACACCACCGCGACTTGCCAGGGCTTCGCTGTTGTATGGGTCCAGCTCCAAAGCCTTATTCAGGTCTTCTATGGCCTTTCCTTTTTCCATAAGTGCGGCATAGGTTACACCACGGTAATGGTAAGCACGTGAATAAAACGGATGGATATCCAATGTCATGCTGAAGTCATGTTCCGCTCCCAAATAATCTCCTAGGTTGTATTTGGCAATTCCACGATAAAAATACTCTTCAAATGGGTTTGCTTTGCGCGATATAACTTCATTGAAGTGTTGAACTGCTTCAGTATAGTTGTTGTTATAGAGCGCTATCCGTCCTTCTCTGACAAAGTGAGGCAGATTAACCTGTGCATAGGATGAGGCTGCAATCAGCAACATTAAAGATAGTATGACGGCTTTGATGCGAAACATTTTTCAAAAATAACAATTCTGTATTCAAGTTTTTTAATTCCATATCTTTGTGATGTTAAAACCTACTAAATCCATGTTTATGGGAGGACGCTTCTCTGTAGTTTATGTGTCTAAAGACAAAGATTGGGACGATCTCAGGTTTCTGTTTCTGGAGTATGAAAAAGACCTGGGGTTTAATCTTTCTTTTCAGGATTTTAATCAGGAGCTGGACGATCTTAAAAGCATGTATGCCCATCCGGGGGGTGCTGCGTATATCATCAGAAAAAACAGCATGGTCATAGGCTGTATTGCTGTCAGGAAGCTCGAAACCAATATTGCTGAAATTAAGCGCATGTTTGTTAGGGAAGCAGCCCGCGGTAAAGGTTTTGGCAAGTTGTTGCTCGATTGTGCCCTGATAGCTTGCCATGAATTAGGTTATGAACGTGTTAGGTTAGATACGCTTGATTATATGAAACCTGCTATTCAAGCCTATAAAAATGCCGGCTTTTACGAAATACCGGCCTACCGGCATAATCCTTTTGACAATGCCGTTTTTATGGAAAAAGTTCTTTGAATTTGGTCTATTATGTTACTATGTTAGTAAGATTTTAAGTTTCTATGCTTCTGCATCCTTAATAATTTAAGTCATGATCAGTGAAAATCTGTGCAATCAGTTAGATCAGTGAGCTATTGTTTTTGATTATAGTATACTGATCTAACTGATTTTTAAAGATTTTGTAATCCAGCTAAATAATTACAACACGTGTGTTACAAATCATTTAGCTTTTACATTTAATAATATTGTCGTCCGGTAAAATCTGATGTTTTGAGTTTTATTGAAAGCAGACCTCTCACTTCGTTCGAGGTGACAGGCTATTAGAGTTAAACAAGTCATTTCGATACCGAAGCTTCGGTAAGAAATCTAATTTTTTTTACCCGCATTAAAAGATTTTCGGATACCGGAACGGATTGTATTCGTGCATTATATTGTAAACAGCATCAAAAACATTTTCCGCATTCGGGTTGGAAAAGTAATCTCCGTCTGTACTGTAGGCGGCTCTGTGGTCTTTTGCTGTAACCGTAACAGGTTTGGAGTCCAGATAAAAATATCCGTCTTGTTCCTCCATCACTTTGTTTAACATAAAGGCGGTTGCTCCTCCCGGCACATCTTCATCAAAGAAAACAATTTTGTTGGTTTTTTTCAGCGATTCTTTAATGCGGTGATGCGTATCAAAAGGTAAAAGTGACTGCACATCGATCAATTCCACAGAAATACCAAATTCTTTAAGCTGACTGGCCGCATCCTGCGCTATTCTTACACAAGAACCGTAAGTTACCAGCGTAACGTCTTCCCCTTCCTGTATAATTTCCGGTTCGCCTAAAGGAACCGTAAATTCTCCGATATTCACAGGTCGCTTCTCGCGTAAGCGGTATCCGTTCAGTGGTTCAATAATCAAAGCCGGATCATCGCTTTGCAGCATGGTATTGTAAAAACCAGCCGCCTGCGTTAAATTCCGGGGAACCAAAACATGTACACCACGTATGGAATTGATAACCATGCTCAGTGGCGAGCCGGAGTGCCATATCCCTTCCAGTCTGTGTCCACGCGTACTGATGATTAAGGGTGCTTTTTGTCTTCCTACGGTTCTGTAGCGGAGTGTGGCTAAGTCGTCAGATATCGTTTGCAGCGCGTACAAAAGATAATCAAAATACTGAATTTCGGCTATAGGCCTTAAGCCGCGCATGGCCATTCCAATACCCTGACCAATTATCGTGGTTTCGCGAATGCCGGTGTCTCCTATGCGCTCAGCCCCATATTTTTCCTGAAGTCCTTCAAGGGTTTGGTTGACTCCGCCGATTTTTCCGACGTCTTCACCAAAAATAAGCGCTTCAGGATATTTGTTGAAAATGGCATCAAAATTATCACGCAAAATCTCCCTTCCGGGCACATACTCCGGATTATCTCCAAAATCCGGTTCTACCGGATCAATTTTTAAGGCTGCTTTTGACGTTTCGCTGAGCAAATGAGAGCTGTAACGCTCGCGTCCTTCAGCTTCTTCTTTTTGGAGCCACCTGGATACATTCGTCTTTAATGAGTTTTCCGGTTTTGTACAGTTGTCGCAAATAAGCCTGAGGATTTTTTTCCCGGCTGACATGATGTCTTTACGAATAGGGTTGTCAATTTTAGCTAAATCCTTTTTAATAGCGTCTATTTTGGATGTTTTGGCGCAACGGCAAGTTGTTATATCAGCCATTTTCAGAAACTCATCCCGCTTTTGCTTAAGAGGCAACATGTAATTATTCCATGCTCTCTTTCTGGCGTCTTTTACCCGTTTTTTGGCTTGCCGCTCAATTTCATCCAGTTCTTCACCTGTAGCAATGTCATTTTCCTCAATCCATTGTCTCATCTTCAGGATCCCGTCATGCTCCTGCTCCCATTCCAGTCTTTCTTTCGATTTATAGCGCTCATGCGATCCTGAAGTAGAGTGTCCCTGGGGCTGGGTAAGCTCATAAATATGTATCAACGCCGGCATGTGTGTTTTGCGGGTGTAAGCAGCGGCTTTTTCATAGAGCTCGCATAAGCCTTCATAATCCCAGCCGGGATGTGTATAAATTGAGAGGCCTTTTCCTGTCTCATTGGTTTCAAAGCCACGCATGATTTCAGAAATGCTTTCCTTTGTGGTTTGGTATTTCTTCTCAACGCTGATGCCGTATCCATCATCCCAAACAGACATCAGTAAAGGCACCTGCATTACTCCGGCTGCATTCATGGTTTCCCAAAAATGACCTTCGGAAGTGCTGGAGTCTCCAATAGTGCCAAAAGCGATTTCATTACCCTGGTTGGAGAAATGTTTTAAGTGGCGGATTTCTTTTACGTTTCTGAAAACGCCCGATGCCTGAGCAAGACCTAAAAGTCGTGGCATCTGTCCGGCAGTGGGAGAGATGTCTGCAGAAACATTTTTTTGGCCGGTAAGCTCTTTCCAGTCGCCGGCGTCGTTAAGCGTGGGCACGGCAAAATGATTATTCATCAGGCGGCCCCCATTTCCGGGGTTAGCCTCAATATCTGTATCGCCGTAAAGCTGTGCAAAAAACTCTTCCAGCGTCATGAGTCCTGCGGCCATCATAAAGGTTTGATCCCGGTAATATCCTGATCGCCAGTCGCCATTCTTAAAAGCTTTAGCCATAGCAAGTTGGGGGATTTCTTTCCCGTCACCGAAAATTCCGAATTTGGCTTTGCCTGTAAGCACTTCTTTACGACCTAATATGCTGGCATGCCGGCTCTCATTAGCAATACGATAGTCTTTTAATACTTCTGTTTTCTTTTTGTATTTAGATGTTGATTGAGTTGTTTGAGTATCCATACTTAAAATTTTGTCTGAATCAAAAACAATGAACATACGAAAAGGTTTGCATAAAATAAGAACCTTTGAGTAGAGATTTTTAATGAGGCTTTTCAATAAAGCGTTGCTTTTACTGCCCACGCAGTGTATTATGGTCAAGGCATTGCGGTATGAACATTAAATTAACAAGACTGTTCCTTTAACCAAAATAAGGGAAATGACTGCCAAGCAAAGCACTGAAAGCGAAGCTCCAAAACGAAAAATCAACATCACAAACCTGAAAAAACTGCTCAGGCTATACACCTTTGTTTTGCCACAGAAATGGACTTTTATTTTGGGTTTGGTGTTTTTGGTGCTTTCAAGTTTAACGAATTTGGCTTTCCCGATGTTTTTGGGCGATATGCTGGATGCCTCAGGCGATGGGGGAATGCAAAGAATTAATGAGCTTGCCTACATCCTTTTTGGAATTTTCTTTCTCACTGCGGTTTTCTCCTACTTTCGCATTTACACATTTGCAATTGTTACGCAAAACACCCTGGCCCGGTTGCGGCAAACCACATATCAACATCTTATAAGGCTACCCATGAAGTTTTTTATGACACGTAGGGTGGGGGAGCTAAACAGCCGCATATCGGCTGATATTGCTTTGCTTCAGGAAACTTTTACTACAACATTGGCTCAATTCCTCCGTCAGGTAATTACAATTATTGGAGGTGTAGCCTTACTGACTTTTATTTCACCTCATCTCACCGGTTTCATGCTGTTGATTATTCCTTTAATTTCGGTAGTGGCAGTCTATTTTGGGCGGTTTATCAGGAAATTATCAAAAATAACACAAGAGAAAATTGCTGAATCGAATGTAATTGTTGAGGAAACGCTGAGTGGAATCGATACGGTAAAATCCTTTTCCAATGAACCTTTTGAGTCTGTTCGCTATCGGAATAAAACAAATGAAGTAATTGATGTGGCTTTGAAAAATGCGCGTTGGCGTGGTGGTTTTACTTCTTTTGTAATCTTTACGATGTTTGGCTCTATTGTAGCTGTTATCTGGTATGGTGTGACGCTGGTTCAGCAAGGGGAGTTAATAAGCTCCGGAGACTTGTTCAAGTTTATTTTATACTCCGTTTTTATCGCTGCAAGCATTGGCGGTATGGCAGAATTGTTTGCCAAATTGCAAAAAGCCATCGGCGCCACCGAAAACCTTCTGGAAATTTTGGATGAAAAGCCTGAAGCATTAAAAACTACCGATATTCCTGAACAACAAAGAATCAATGGAAGTATATCTATTCATAATTTAGATTTTTATTACCCCACACGACCTGATTTAAAAGTGCTTGAGAAAATCAACCTAACTATCAGGCAAGGAGAGCAAGTAGCGCTTGTAGGGCCTTCAGGATCGGGGAAGTCTACGGTTACCAAACTGCTTTTACGCTTTTATGATCCTGCTTCGGGCGAAGTAAGGATTGATAATAGGAATATAAAGGAATTTGATTTGCACTACTACCGGAGTCAGTTTGCTGTAGTACCACAGGATGTGTTTTTGTTTGGCGGTACGATAGGTGAAAATATTGCTTATGGTAATCCTGAAGCCAGCCAGCAGGAAATCTATTCTGCTGCAGAAAAATCTTATGCGATGGAGTTTATCAACCGTTTTCCGGAAAAATTTGATACTTTGGTTGGTGATCGTGGTGTTCAGCTTAGCGGCGGACAGCGTCAGCGCATCGCCATAGCGCGGGCTATTTTAAAGAATCCTGCTGTTTTACTGTTGGATGAGGCCACAAGTTCGCTTGATTCGGAGTCAGAAGAATTGGTTCAGAAAGCATTACATGATCTTATGCAAGGCAGAACTTCGCTGGTAATTGCGCATCGTCTTTCCACCATCCGAAATGCTGATAAAATCGTAGTATTGCAACAAGGCAAAGTAGTTGAACAAGGCACTCACAACCAGCTTTTAAACCATTCCGGCAGCGAATATGCAAAGCTGATTCGCTTGCAAACCGGAGAAGAAGTGGTTCA
>JBNJGK010000106.1:0-3361 GCA_051747665.1 Bacteroidota bacterium
TAGACCACCTGAACTCAGGTTCATACGTTGTAAGACTGACAACCAATTCAGGAGAGACCTTAATCAAGCGTTTCGTGGTGGTTAAGTAAACTTTTTCTGAAATAGATAATTTGAAAAAGCCGGTCCTTTGGGCCGGCTTTTTTTGCATTTCAGGGTAAGGGATAATGAGTTTTGAACTGTCATACTATTATGAGAATCAGTGATTAAATCAAAAAACCAGGCATTATGGAACATTTAACCTCTACTCTTAAAATTGTTGCTTTTGGTTTTCTTATTTTACTTCATAACATAGTTTTAGCGCAAGATATTGTTTCTTTTGCTACAACTGACCACATGAATAAGAACTCAAATCAGCCGGAGAATACGCAATGGATTTTTATCAATACGGAGCCATCCACTTCGTTTGATGGTACTTATTTTGAGCATTATGACTGGAATGAATCTGACACAGTTTCAGGATATATTTCAGATTCAACCATGCCTTTTACAGCGCCGGCTTCTGTCCATCTTTTAGGGACTAAAATCGGGGATTTTTACATGGAATTTGATTATATAGACGAGCCTTTTTATATTTATGATGTAATAATACCCATCCGAACTCCTGAGAATATCACAGCTACACTCAATTGCAACCATGTTACCTTATCCTGGGATTGGGAGTTTCTGGGATATTTACCCAATGTGAATGACCAGTTTGAGGGGTTTAACATTTACCGCAATGATTCACTATTAAACCAGGATCCTGTTCAGGATACGTTTTATGTTGACCGGCATGTGCCGGTTGGTGAATATGATTATTACGTTGAAACACTGTTTACAGATGCCACCCACTCACCTGCATATGACACCGTTACGGTGGAAAAGGATTACGATTACGGGGATGTTTTTGTAGAAGCCGAGGGAATGGGGGTAACGTGGTCGCTGGAAAATGTAGTAAATGTGTCGTCATCCTTTTATGGATATGACCTTTATTTAAATGGAGAATTCCTTGAAACGACACCCAACAATTACATAATTTTCTACTATCCGCCAGAGGGTCCCGCTGAATATTGCGTTGTGGCAAGTTTCGATGATGGTTGCCACAGTCAGATGGGTTGCGACACGCTTTACCCTGCGGTCAGCAATTCCCTTCCGCAGGAAAATCGAAACCCCAAACTTTCTCCCAATCCGGCAAACGATTTTGTTTCTCTCGAATATTCCCGGGGTTATGATTACATCGTTATCACTACACTTAGTGGCGTTGAGCATGACCGGATTAGCCTGTCCGACCATGCATCGCAGGTTCAGTATCCATTGCAGGGCTATAAGCGTGGAATTTACGTGGTTTCATGGTTTAAGGACGGAACGCGCCGTCACACGCAAAAGCTGATCGTTCACAGATAACCGCATTGAAACCGTTCTATGTTGTCCTGAATTCATATCTTTGCCGCCCAAAGCTTTGAAATATGTTTTCAGTATCAGGACTTTCTGTGCATTTTACCGGGGAATACATTTTCAGGGATATTACTTTTAATATTTCTGATAAAGACCGTATCGGTCTGGTAGGTAAGAACGGTGCAGGCAAATCTACCCTATTAAAAATTCTGGCGCGGCAGTTGGAGCCGGAAACCGGACAGGTATCCTCTCCGGATGGCAGCAGCGTTGGCTATCTGCCCCAGGAACTAAAATCCTTAAGCAAAACCACCGTCTTTAAAGAGACCCTGAAAGCCTTTGACCATTTAAAGGAACTGAAAAATTCCATCGACCGGTATACTGAAGAAATTGCTTCACGCGATGATTATCATTCAGACAGCTATTTGCAGTTGATTGAAAGGCTTAATGATGCCAATGATCAGTTTCACCTGAAAGGCGGCCATAATGTAGAAGGCGATACAGAAAAAGTACTTTTGGGTCTGGGTTTTGAAAAAGACGATTTTCAGCGTCCTGTGTCTACTTTTAGCGGCGGGTGGCAAATGCGTATCGAGCTGGCGAAGATATTGCTTAGAAAGCCGGATTTACTGCTCCTCGATGAGCCTACCAACCACCTCGACATTATTTCTATTCAGTGGCTCGAGGATTTTTTAAAACGCTACGAAGGGGCAGTGGTTTTGGTATCGCATGACAGGCTGTTTCTGGATAATGTTACCCGGAGAACGATAGAGATTTCCCGCGCGCAGATTTACGATTATAAAACCTCCTATTCCGATTATGTAAAACAGAGAGCAGAGCAGCAGGAAATTCAACAGGCGGCGCTGGAAAACAGGCAAAAAGAGATTGCAGAAACGGAGCGGTTTATTGAGCGCTTCAGGTACAAAGCTACCAAGGCCAAACAAGTGCAAAGCCGCATTAAAAAGCTTGAGAAGCTGGAAGATATAGAGGTAGACACCTTTGATAATTCCCGGATCCATTTTTCCTTTCCGCCGGCTCCCCGCTCAGGGAAAGTGGTTTTTGAGGCGAAAAACCTCTCTAAAGCATTTGGCGAAAAGCAGGTTTTAAAAGACCTGGAGTTTATTATTGAACGGCAGGACCGCGTTGCTTTCGTGGGTAAAAACGGCGAAGGTAAAACCACCCTAAGCCGTATTATTACCGGAAACCTCGATTATGATGGAACGGCAAAGCTGGGTCACAACGTAAAAATCGGATACTATGCTCAAAACCAAACTGAAATGCTGGATCATCAGAAAACGGTTTTTGAAACCATAGACGATGAAGCTACCGGTGAAATTCGTAAGAAAGTCAAGAATATTCTCGGAGGGTTTTTGTTTAGTGGTGAAGATTTAGACAAAAAAGTAGCGGTTCTCTCCGGTGGAGAAAAGTCCAGGCTGGCTTTGGCAAAATTACTGCTTGAGCCGGTGAACTTGCTTGTTTTGGATGAGCCAACAAACCACCTCGATATGCGCTCTAAGGATATTCTTAAACATGCCTTATTGCAATTTGAAGGGACACTGCTGCTGGTTTCGCACGACAGGGATTTTCTGCACGGACTGGCCGGGAAAATCTATGAAGTGAGAAATCATGCTGTAAAGTCTTTCATTGGCGATATATATGATTATCTCGAAAAACGTAAAATAGAAGGACTGGATGAGTTAAACCTGCAGGAGCGTGCCCTTCCCAAAAAGGAAAAAAAGAAGCAGCAGGGCAAGGAAGCTTACATTCAAAAAAAGGAAGAGGAAAAGGCTTTAAGAAAAATTAAAAAGCAAATAGAACAGGCGGAAAAGAAAATCGAAGATCTGGAGCAAAAAATCGAAGATACAGACGTGATTTTAGCAGACCCCGACAGAAACGCTGAAAAAATCACCTCCGAAAACCTCTACGACAAATATGAAGCCTGGAACCAGGAACTGGAGAAAGTGATGGAAGAATGGGAGCAACTCAATGAGGA
>JBNJGK010000106.1:3461-10256 GCA_051747665.1 Bacteroidota bacterium
TTAAGTTTCTCTTTTGTTCAGATAATCCGTAATCGCCAGCAGGGTTCCTTTGCGGCTTTCTGACATTTTAATCGCTTCCAGCTCAGTGATGGCCTTTTGCTGGTAATCCATGATGGCTTTCTCAGTCATCGTTTTGATATTCAGTTTCTCAAAAAGATCCAGCACCTCGTTTACTTTGCTGCCATTGTCAGTTTCATTTGAGGATGAATACAATTCCAGCAGCCTGTTCTTCACTGTTTCGTCAGCAACTTCCAGCGCTGAAATGATAAGGAAAGTCTTTTTGTTGGTAACGATATCATTGCCGGTTTGCTTGCCGAATTTATCCTGGTCAGCATAGGCATCCAATAAATCATCTTTCAGTTGAAACGAGATACCCAGATACTCTCCGAAATTATAGATATGTTCCAGGTCTTCTTGCGATGCCTCGCCGATAATACCCCCGATTTTCAGGCTTCCGCCCAGCAGTGCCGCCGTTTTCAGACGTATCATGTTGATGTATTCATCCTTGCTTACCTGGATGCGCTCTTCAAAATCCATATCATATTGCTGCCCTTCGCATACATCAATGGCTGTTTGGGTGAATACGCCATGGATTTCAGGGAGTTTTTGCGGCTCTGTTTTCCCGATATATTCATACGCTTTGGCAAACATAGTATCTCCGGAAAGGATGGCTACATTGCTGTTCCATTTTTTATAAACGCTGGGCTGTCCTCTTCGGATTGGGGCCTCATCCATAATATCGTCATGCAGCAGTGTAAAATTATGAAAAAGCTCAATCCCGATGGCTGCATTAAGGGCGTTGCTAAGCGTGCCGCCAAACAATTCGCATGATGCCAGGCACAATACCGGTCTGAGGCGTTTTCCTCCCAGTTGCATCGTATAGTCTATTGGCTCATAAAGCGCTGTAGGATTGCCTCCGAAGTGTTCCTTTTCCAAAGCCTGCTCAAAGTAGGCCTGCAATGTTTTAAAACCGTGCATAATGCTTAAATTTTTTGCTTGAGAAGATTGAGCAAATATTCTCCATAACCGCTCTTCAGCAGTGGCTGAGCCACTTGCTCGAGCTGTTTTTTGTTAATGAATCCCTTACGGTAAGCCATCTCTTCGATGCAGCCGATTTTCAAACCCTGCCTTTTCTCTACCACTTCTACAAAATGGCCTGCATCCATGAGCGATGAGAATGTGCCGGTATCCAGCCATGCCGTTCCCCGGCCCAGGATACCAACCTGCAGTTTCCCATTTTGCAGGTAATGCCGGTTTACATCCGTAATTTCATATTCGCCGCGATGGCTTTTGCCAATGTTTTTGGCAATCTGCACTACATCATTATCATAAAAATAGAGTCCGGGCACAGCAAAGTTAGACTTTGGTTTTTTGGGCTTTTCCTCTATAGAGATGGCTTTTTGGTTCTCGTCAAATTCCACAACACCATATCTTTCCGGGTCTGACACGTGATACGCATATACTACGCCACCTTTCGGGTTGTTGTTTTGCATCAGTAAGTTTTGCAGTCCGCTGCCATAAAAAATATTATCGCCAAGAATTAACGCCACTTTATCATTCCCGATAAATTCTTCACCTATCACGAAAGCCTGCGCCAGGCCTTCGGGTTTAGGTTGTTCTGCATAACTAAACCGGCACCCTATATGAGAGCCATCACCCAGCAGCCGCTCAAAGGCCGGCAAATCATGTGGTGTTGAAATGATGAGAATGTCTTTAATACCAGCCATCATCAAAACCGAGAGCGGATAATAAATCATGGGCTTGTCGTAGACCGGCATAAGTTGTTTGCTAACAGCCAGCGTGAGAGGGTGGAGGCGGGTTCCCGAGCCTCCTGCCAGAATAATTCCTTTCATACCTGTTTTCTTTTCGGGCTAAGATATAAAAAACTTCGGTTTTGTTTTCAACTTCTTTTATCCTGTTCTTCGTTATTATTCTCCTCGGTTTCCAGAATTTCAAGCATGGGTTTTTTGAAAGCGCGTGTAGTAATAAGCTTGTCGAGGGTAAGAATCAGTGAAGGCAGTACAAACAAGTTAGCCAGCACGGCTATCAGCAATGTAAAGGAAACCAGGTATCCCAGCGCTTCCGTTCCGCCAAAACTCGACAGCGTAAAGATGGCAAAACCAAAAAACAAAACGATTGAAGAATAAACCATGCTATAGCTGGTTTCGCGCAAAGCATTAATCACAGCAATGCGGATGTTCCAACTGTGATGCTTCAGTTCCATCCGGTAACGCGACAGGAAATGGATAGCATTATCTACAGAAATTCCCAAAGCAATGCTAAAAATAAGAATCGTGCTTGGTTTGATGGAAATAGCCAGAAAGCCCATGAGCGCAGCAGTAAGCAACTGCGGTAGCAAGTTCGGGATAAGCGAAACGCCCACCATTTTTCCTGATGTAAACAACAGGGCCATCAGCAAAGCAATAGCCACAAGGGCCAGCAGCAGGCTTTGAACCAGATTTTTTATCATATAATCGGTTCCTTTCAGGTAAACCAGGGTGGTGCCGGTCAGTTTCACACCGTAATCATCAGGATTAAAGACAGCGTCAATCTTAGGCCGCAAGTCTTCTTTAATTGCTTTGATACGGTTTGTCCCGATGTTGGCCATCTGCACACTGATGCGGGCTTTTTGCATGGTGCTGTCCATAAACGAATTGAGAATGGTTTTTTGGGTATTGTCCTCTCCAAACCCCGGGAGATAGGATAAGATAAAGTTTTTTTCACGCTGGTTTGGCAGGCTGTAAAATTTATCCTGCCCGCCGTAAAAGGCTTGCCTGCTAGCTTTGGCAACTTCAGCAACTGACAAGGGCTTCGAAAATTCAGGATATTGCGATAATGAGTCTTGCAGGCGGTTAATTTTTTGCAGGTTAGAAAGCCGCATTACACCACGCGGCTTTTTAGTATCAATTACAATTTCGAAAGGAAGAATTCCATTCACCTGCTCTTGCATGAAAACCATATCCTTATACAGCTTGTCCTTCTCAGAAATGTCATCTACCAGCCGGCCAGTGGTTTTAAGTTGTGAAATACCGATGATGCTGACAGCAACTGCAACTCCTGTGATGATGTATACTGCTGTACGGTGCCGCAATACCATCCATAAAATCCGGTCGATGATGATTTTGGTAACCTTGTTGTCGAGATGCTTTATGTGTTTATGCTCCGGAGGAGCCAGGTAACTATAGAAAATCGGGATTAGAAACAAGGATAATAAAAACACCGCCAGGATATTGATAGAAGCTACTATGCCGAACTCTACCAGGATGCGGTTTCCGGTGGCTATGAAAGCAGCGAAACCAACTGCCGTGGTGAGGTTTGTAAGAAAGGTAGCATTGCCTACGCGCTGAACCATCCGCGAAAGCGCTTTAATTTTATTGCCGTGGATGCGATACTCGTAATGGTATTTGTTTAAAAGGAAAATAGCATTCTCTACACCGATAATGATCAATAAAGGAGGTAAAATCCCGGTAAGGATAGTGATTTTATAGCCAAGCAAAACAATCGTTCCCATTACCCAGGTTACGCTGATTATGACTACCAGCATAGGGAAAATCACTGCTTTTACCGACCTGAAAAACAAAAACAGCGCTACAGAAGCAATAAGTATAGCCAGGATAATGAAAAAATTCAACTCGTTTTTTATTTTTTCTGAAGTGATGGTGCGGATATAGGGCAGGCCGGAATAATGAACTGTGATGTCATGTTGTTGACCGAAGGCATCTGCTTTTTTCTCGATGTCGTCAATGAGAGCAACCCTTTTTGCGTCGTTAAGCAATTCCCTGTCGAGCGTAACCATCATGATGGTGGATTGATTGGAGGGATTGAAGAGCATGTTTTCGAAAAGCGGCTGGCTGAAAATGATGCTTTTGATGCTGTCGAGCTCTTTTTGACTGCGGGGTTTTTGAGATGTTACAGGTTCAAAGTCGAATTTCCGTAAAGAATCATTCTTTTTCAGATGATAAATGCGGCCTAAAGAAAGCACTTGCTCAACGCCACTGGTTTCTAAAATTTCGTAGGTTAAATCATGCCAATCATTAAACAAAGGCAGTTTGTAAAGGTCAGGGTGTTTTACACCGATAAACATCACACTTCCATCTGTACCGAAAGTTTTCTTAAAATTTTGGTATTCAATATGTGTAGAGTCGGTCTTGGGAAGCATCTGCGCCAGCTCATAGGAAATTTCAACGTCTGCGGCTTTATAGGCCATAAAAACCGTTACAAGCAGGATGGTTATCAAAATAGCCAACCTCGAACGTAAGATAAAACGAACAATGTACTTCCACATGTTTGCCCGGCACCGTTAAAATTATTGCTCTTATTTTTTAAGAAGTTGCGAAAATACAAGAATAATGTGGTTTTAAAAAGCAACATGCTACCTTACATTATTATTTGAAAACGATTTAAAGGGATTATTAAACAAAGAAAGCGTATAAAGTTGCTTTTTAGCTTTAAGGAAAAATAAATACATAACCCAAAGCCATTTCAGAAAATTGCTTTAATTTTACATGCCTGAATAAAAGTACAGTCAATCCTGATAATTATGAAAAAAACGCATGTATTTATTGCTGCTCTGGGGGTTTTGGTTTTAGCCATTGTGATTTACACGATGTTGCCCGATAAGGAAGTCCAGGAACAAATAGCAGTTCCTGTAGAATATGGAGATTTTGAAATTGCTGTTACGACCACTGGAGAGCTCGAAGCAAGGGATAGCAAGGAAATTTACGGGCCTTCCGGGTTACGTGAATTTCGCATCTGGCAAGTGAAAATTAACGATATGATCCCGGATGGAACGGTAGTGGATTCCGGTGATTGGGTGGCTGATCTGGACCAGTCTGAAATCATCAACAGCCAGAAAGACCTGGAAACAGAACTGGAAAAGCTTCGATCGCAATACACCAAAACAAAACTGGATACCTCCATGACACTGCGGCAGGCCCGGGAAGAAATCATCAATCTGGAGTTTGCCCTGGAAGAACAAAAAATCCGGTTAGAGCAGTCCAAATTCGAACCTCCGGCTACCATAAGACAAATCAAAATCGATCTGGAAAAGGCCCGCCGGAATTTAGACCAGGCCCGCCGAAATTATCAGCTTAAAAAAGAAAAAGCAGAAGCAGAAATGAACGAAGTGCTGGCTTCGCTAAATCAGCAAAAACGCAAATACGAATCATTGCTTGAAGTAATTGGTGAATTCCGGGTTACAGCTCCTGAATCGGGGATGGTGGTTTATAAGCGCAACTGGCGTGGAGAAAAACAGGGTATTGGCTCTACCATTAACACGGGTTGGGATAACGTTGTGGCTGAATTACCGGATTTGGATAAAATGCGTTCAAAAACATATGTTAATGAAGTAGATATAAGCAAGATAAAAAAAGGCCAGCAGGTAGAGATTGGGGTAGATGCTTTTCCTGATCGCGCTTACGAAGGCGTTGTGGAGAGTGTGGCGAATATCGGACAGCAGCTTAGCAATAGCAATGCTAAGGTTTTTGAAGTGATGATCAACATGGAGGACCAGGATTCTATTTTACGTCCGGCAATGACTACTAAAAACAAAATAATCACGAATATATATGAAAAAGTTGTTCATATTCCATTAGAGGCAATTCATTATACGGATACATTAACCTACGTTGTAACAACAAATCGTCAGCGAAAGGAAATATTGCCCGGGAAAAGCAATGAAAACCGCATAATTGTAGACGAAGGACTGCAGAAATCAGACGAGGTGTACCTGCTTCCGCCTGAAGGATTTGAATCGTTCCGTTTTGTATCATTAAAACAAAAATAAACTGTGGAAAGACTGATTTATCTTCTGAATATTGCCATCGATGCCGTTTTTGTGAACCGGACACGCTCTGTGCTTACAGCCCTGGGCATTGTGTTTGGCGTTGCGGCTGTCATTACCATGCTGGCTATTGGCAACGGCGCCAAGAAGGAAGTGCTCGACCAGATGAAAATGGTTGGAGTAAACAATATTGTGATTACACCCATAGTGGATGATGATAATTCAAATGATGAAGACAACGGGAACCAGAACAAAAAGAAATTCTCACCCGGATTAACGCTTGCCGATGCTAAAGCCATAAAACAGAATATTCCTACTGTGGCTGTGGTCAGTCCTGAAGTGAGCTATCGCGTGCCGGTGATATATCAGGATAAACAGATAAGCGCCAACCTGACGGGCGTTTCCGGAGATTTTTTCGGGCTCTTTAACCATTCGCTTGAAAGCGGAAGCCATTTCACGAAGCAACAGATGACCCAGGGCGCGCCGGTATGTATTATCAGCCCAGCTACCAAAGCGCTCTTTTTTAAACGTGATAATCCAATAGGTAAACAAATTAAATGTGGCGACATATGGCTAAAAATTATAGGTGTATTGCAAAACCGAAACATAGATACGGAGACCTCAGAGGAGTTTAATATCAGCAATATCAGTGAAAATATTTATACGCCCGTCAATACAGCCCTGATAAAATATAAAGACCGGTCTGTGGTTACAGCGGGTCAACTGGAAGGCAACAACAACGGAAACAACTCGGATAATGGTTCTATGGCGGCAGACCGGAAAAAATTCGGAAACAACCAGCTAAACAAAATCGTAGTACAGGTACAGGAAAGCAGCCAGTTAAAGCCTACAAGCCAGATAGTGCAGAAAATGCTGAAGCGTCGCCACAACGACCGCCAGGATTTTGAGATAACCGTGCCGGAATTGTTGCTGGAACAGGAGCAGCGCACGAAAAATATTTTTAACATCGTATTAGGCGCGATTGCCAGTATTTCATTGCTTGTAGGTGGAAT
>JBNJGK010000107.1:0-4148 GCA_051747665.1 Bacteroidota bacterium
TTTGCCGGCAATATACAAAGAAGACATTTCCAGGGCTGTTCAGAAAGAAATCAACAAAAATATCAACGCCCGCGTGGGTTTTAAAGATGTAAAACTGTCTTTGCTGAGGTCTTTTCCGCATTTTTCGCTGGGTCTAAAAGAGCTTTCTGTAGTAGGAAAAGATATGTTTGAGTATGATACGCTCCTGTTTGTTCCTGATTTCAGGACTACAGTAGACTTGTTGAGCGTAATCAGAAAGGGGCCTGTGCAGGTAATTGGAATACAGGTTGACAATCCGCGCATTAAAATTGTTGTGCTCGAAGACGGAACTCCCAATTATGATATCATGTATCCTGAAGAAGATGTTCCTGAAGAACAACCTGCTGCTGAGGATTCCGGAGAAGTGCTTATGCAAATGCAGAAAGTGGTTATTAATAATGCCACATTTATTTATGATGATGAATCTTTGCCGGTATATGCAGAGGTACATCAGCTTAATCATAAACTAAAAGGAGATTTGACGCAAACATCCACTTTGCTCAATACCTTCACAGAGTCTCCTGATGTTTCTGTAACGTATGATGGCGTAAAATACCTAAGCAATGTGCGTACGGAAATCACTGCCAATTTAAATGTAGACTTTGATCAGATGCGTTTTGATTTTGCGGATAACCTGATTTACATTAATGAAATCCCGCTTGAAGCGGAAGGGTTTTTTGCTATGCCCGGAGAAGCTTATGATATGGATATTTCTTTTGCTTCTCGTAATAAATCGTTTAAGCCGTTGCTTTCAATGATACCGGCGATTTATAAGAATAATTTCGAATCGTTGCAGGCGGATGGAGAAATTAATTTCAGCGGTCGGGTAAATGGCATTTATGACGATGAGAATTTGCCTGGATATCATATTAAACTGAATGTGGATAATGGGATGTTTAAGTACCCGGATATGCCTGTGCAAATGGAAGATATTAATTTAGATGCCACGGTTGACAACTCCACCGGCGAAACCGATGATTTGGTGCTGGATGTGTCTGATTTCGGGTTTTTGATGTCAGGAAGCACGTTCAGCGCAAACCTCAGGCTGGAGAATCCGGTGTCTGACCCGTTTATCAAAACCAGAATGACAGGAGAACTTGATCTGGCAAAAATCACCGAACTGTATCCTGTTGAACAGAATATGACAATAAGCGGGCTCATCAGTTTGGATGCGAATCTTGAAGGAAATGCCTCCGCCATAGAAAATGAGCAATACGACAATTTTAAAGCGCTGGGGTATATTCTGCTTGAGGATCTAAGCTATGCTGATGAGGAATATGATTTGAAAATAAGCCGGGGTCAGTTTAATCTGAGTCCCGAATATGTGGACATGGCAGCGTTCAATATGGAAATCGGAGACTCTGACCTGCAAGCTGAAGGAAAGCTAACCGGATTCCTGGCTTACCTGTTTGAAGATGGAATAATAGAAGGCAAATTGAACCTCCGTTCGCAAAACCTGGATTTAAACCAATTGATGGCTGAGGATGATGCCACGATAGAAGCAGAAGAGGAAGAGGAAGAGGAGCTTAATCTTACTGCTCCTGTGATTCCTGAGAGGGTGGATTTTGAGATGACTTCCCGGCTTGACCATGTTATCTATGAGAATATGATAATGGATGATGTGGAAGGAAGTATAACGCTGAAAGACCAAAAATTGAACCTTGATAACGTGTCGATGAGTAGCTTGGGTGGAACGGCTTCTATGAGTGGTATTTACAAAAATAATGGTAAAGATACTCCCCGCATGGAAATGGAGTTCGGATTTGAAGAAGTCTCTATAAACAAAACGGCGGTAGCGTTCGCGGCGATGTCAAAATATGCTCCGATTGCTCGTAAGGCCAATGGAGCAATTTCTACCGCTTTCCAAATCAGGACCGACTTGCAGGACAACTTAATGCCGGTGTATGAAACGATGTTTGGGAAGGGTAACTTCCAGGGTAAGTCCCTCTCATTAGGAGATGTAAATGCCCTTAACAAACTGGCTGAAACACTTAAAGTGAATGAATTGAAAAACGCCGCTTTGGAAAACATAAAAGCCTCATTTACAATAAGACAGGGAAGTTTTTTTGTAGAACCGTTTGATATGAAATACAATGGGATGCAAGCTACACTGGGCGGGCGCACTGGCCTGGATCAAACGATTGATTATAATTTACGACTTGAAATTCCCCGCCAAAAATTAGGCAGCGAGGCAAATAAAATGCTTGATAATCTTTCTGATAAAGTTGGTGATCTGGGTGTGGATTATGAATTTGGCGATGTAATCCCGTTTAATATTAAAATTTCCGGAACGATTTCAGACCCCTCAGTGAAGCCTGATATTGAAGTTGGCGAAGAAGATTTTAAAGAACAGGTAAAACAGGAAATTGACGAAAAAATTGAAGAAGGCAAGGAAAAAGCTCGCGAAGAGATACAACAACAAATAGACAAGGCTGAGAAAAAAGCACAGCAACTATTGGAAGAGGCTCAGAAGCAAGCTGAAAAAGTCAGGGAAGAAGGAGAAAAAGCAGCAGAAAAGCTTCGGCAGGAAACCGATAAAAAAGCCGATCAGATTTTAAGCGAAGCTGAAGGCAAAGGTTTTGTAGCTAAGCTGGCTGCAGAAAAAACCGCGGAAAAGGCCCGTGAAAAAGGCTATGAACAGGCAGACAAGCTGGAGAAGGAAGCAAACAAGCAAGCAGACAATCTAATAGAAGAAGCCCGGAAGAAGGGTGAAAAAATGATAGAAGATGCACGGCAGAGCGCTGAAAACGAAATGCCATAAAAAAAGAGGCCTGTTTATCAGGCCTCTTTGCGCTTTAGCATTTGTTGACCTTATGAAATCTTGATTTCACGGCCCGGCTTAGACTTAGCTTTTTCACTCTTGGGTACTTCTACATTCAGCACGCCATCCTTGTGGGTTGCTTTGATTTTGTCATCCTCTACATTGTCTGGCAATGTAAATGAACGGCTGAATGAAGTGTAGCTGAATTCTTTGCGCATGTAGTTTTTGCCTTCATCTTCTTTCTTATCTTCTTTTTCAGAAGAAATTGTCAGCACATTGTTTTCTACATTTACTTTGAAATCCTTCTTGTCAAGTCCGGGTGCCGCTACTTCAATATTGAATTTGTTTTCATCTTCAGAAACGTTTACTGCTGGTGTTGAGCGTTCGCTGCTGAAGAAATCACGAGCAATATCCGTGTTTAAGAAGTCATCAAAAATGCTTGGTATGTAATTTCCTTTTCTTGTTGCTGGTAACATAACGACCTCCTTTTTTTTGGGTTCAACATTTGATTCATTTCACCCATGAAAGATCAATGGCTATGCCAGGCCCTGATAATGGCGATTTTAATGACATTCTGACTTTATCTGTACAAATCAGAAGGCAAAAAAGCGACAAAAAGACATGTTTCTTGTTGTAAAAATGACTAATTGTCATCTTTTGCATGTTCAGTAAGCGTATAAAAAGCGCCGCGGTCTGTAATGTGGATTTCTATAACCTCAAGCAAAATCAGGTTTACCAGGATTGTTTCTGCTTTCCGGCGGGAAATGGAAGCCAGTTTCCGGAATTCAGGGAGGGTTATTTGTTGATTTTTTCGGAGGTATTCCAATATGGTTTTTTCGTTATCCGTATACTGAAGTTTTGTTCCGCCAGAACGTCTTTTGCGGCTCCATACTTTAAGCAAAACGCTGTTGGCTAATAAATTCTGATCCTCTTTCCTGACATAAATCATCGACTTATCAGGGGTTTGCGGCGCATAATGCGGCCGTTTGTCACTTTTGGGAATGATGATTTCAAGGATGCGTTTTCCTTCAATATTCCACTCTATGGTTTCAAAATGTACAGGCGGATCGCAATACATATTTGCCGCTGCTTCAAGCATATAGAATTCCTCTTCAGAGCGTACGCCGGCAATCCTCCCGTTGTCTTTCACGCCAATCAGCAATCGTCCGCCGTCGGTATTGGCAAAGGCCGCCAGTGAGCGAGCAATTTTACGGGCATCCGTTACCGCAAATTTAAAATCCAGTTTTTGGTTTTCACCCTGTGCTATGAGTTGTTTAATATGTGCATCCACAACAAAGTCTTTTGTGCAAAATTAGTAAAACGTAAAACGTGATATGTTAATTGGTGAATCGTTGATTGGTGAATCGTT
>JBNJGK010000107.1:4248-10242 GCA_051747665.1 Bacteroidota bacterium
GATTTCAAGTTTTGAATTTCGGGTTTCGGGTTCCGCGTAATCCCCGCCCGACTGAATGGCGTCCGTCGTTCGGGCGGGCACCAAAATCAGCGTAATTAGCGCTTTTGGAATTTGGAATTCAGCGATTAGTAAATCAATAAAAATACTATTTAACAAATCCCCAATTAACTATTCACTTTTTTGGGTTCTTCTTCTTGTTAAATTATGTTAAACCCCAATAAATTTGCGTTTTAGAAAACATGACTTTTTTTAATTTGCGTCAATAAAAACTCTGATTTTATGGATATACGCGTTGAAAACTACACGAAAATGTTTGGCCCTCAGCGCGCCGTTGATGACATTACATTTACGGTAAATGCAGGAGAGGTGCTCGGCTTTCTTGGCCCAAACGGGGCTGGAAAAACCACCACGATGAAAGCCATCACAACGTTTTTATCACCAACCGAAGGCAATATCTATGTAGGTGATCATTCCGTAACCGATAGTCCTGGCGAAGTTACCCGAGTAATCGGATACCTCCCGGAAAACAACCCGCTTTATCAGGAAATGGGGGTGGTAGATTATCTGTATTTTATGGCTGGCGTACAAAACGTGCCGAAAGAAAAACAGCGGGAGCGCGTTTTGGAAATGGTAAAAGTTTGCGGTCTGGAAAAGGAAAAGCACAAGCGCATCTATGAATTGTCTAAAGGTTACCAGCAAAGGGTAGGGCTGGCCCAGGCCTTGATACACGACCCGGATGTGCTGATTCTGGATGAGCCTACAAGCGGACTCGATCCCAACCAGATCGTAGAAATACGCGAGCTGATAAAGCGCATCGGTAAAGAAAAAACCGTAATCCTGAGCTCTCATATTCTGGCTGAGGTTGAGGCTACCTGCGATCGTATTTTGATTATCAATAATGGTAAAATCGTAGCGGATGGCTCTGCTCATGAGCTGCAAAAAAGAGCCCAGGGAAAAGAGATTCTGAGGGTGGTGGCAGAAGATGGGAATAACGAAGATGTCTTTAATGCACTGCATCATCTCGAAACAGTTGAGAGTGTGGAAATAATTGACCCTGAAAAACCGGTTTTCGAACTTCACTCAAAACAGGATATGCAATCTGCACGCCCCGTGTTTCAGTTATGTGTAAAAAACGGATGGACGCTGACAGAGCTGACACCGGTAGAGACAAAGCTTGAAGATGTTTTCAGAAACCTTACACAGAATTAACCGAAAAAAATTGACTTATGAATAAAACCTGGTTGATAGTAAAACGAGAATTATCTACTTTTTTTGATTCGCTCATGGCCTACATCACCATCGTGTTGTTTCTCGGGTTCAGTGGCTTGTTTACCTGGCTCTATGGTTCGGATGTGTTTTTTGTGGGCCAGGCCAGCTTGCAGGCTTTCTTTCAGATTGCCTACTGGACGCTGTTTTTCTTTATCCCGGCGCTTACCATGAGGATGATTGCCGAGGAAAAACGCTCAGGAACGCTGGAGCTGCTGCTTACAAAACCCATCAGCGATTGGCAGGTGGTTGTAGGGAAATTTCTGGCTACCTTAATTTTGATTTTGATTGCCTTGGCACTCACCATTCCTTATTACATCACCGTGGCCAATATTGGAAATGTTGATCATGGCGCTGTAATCTCCGGATACTTAGGCTTGTTGCTTATGAGCGCAGCTTACATCAGCATAGGCATATTTGCCAGCAGCATCAGCAACAACCAAATTGTCGGTTTTCTTACAGCGTTGTTTATCGGAATTTTCTTCCATATTGTCTTTGGTTTCCTGGCCTCGAATTTTACAGGAAACCTGGGTGAAGTGCTTTATTACCTCAGCATGCAAACCCACTTTGAGTCTATCTCCAGAGGAGTGATAGACACTAAGGACATCATCTACTTTTTATCGATTATCTTCTTAGGATTGGTTTCTACGGAAGCCGCGTTATCAAAAAGACATCAGACTGACTAAAAGCATAGCATTATGGATAAAAGAAAAATCACGTTTTATAATCGAATCCTTATCGTATTGGCCATCATTGTGGTGGTGAATATTCTATCGATGGATTTTTTCGCGCGTCTCGACTTAACAGACGACAATCGCTATACGCTTAGCGAGGCGACCCTGGATATCATTGAAGATTTGGAACAACCGGTTACCGTATCGGCTTATTTCACGGAAGATTTGCCGCCACGTCTGATGCAGTCGCGCAGAAATTTTAAGGATTTTCTCATTGAGTATGCCAATTACTCCGGAGGGATGATAGATTATGAGTTTATCAATCCCGGCAAGGATGAGGAAATCCAGCAAAAAGCTGCCAGCGATGGCATTCAGCCGGTTATAGTAAATGTGCGCGAAGAAGATCAGGTAAAGCAGCAGCGGGCATACCTCGGTGCGGTAATCCGCCAGGGAGAACAAAAAGAAGTGATGCCTGTAATTACCGAGGAAGAGTCGATGGAATACAGCCTTTCTTCTAATATCAAAAAGCTTTCAGCTCAGGAAAAGCCTTTGGTAGGATTCATCACAGGTCATGGAGAGCCTCCCATGCAGCAGATGCAGCAGGTCATGGAGTCGCTGCAGGTGCTTAATCAGGTTGAAACCGTAAACCTGGATGAAACGGAAGACCTCTCTAAATACAAGACTTTGGCTTGGGTAGGGCCTTCAGATTCGATTCCTGCCGGTCATTTTGCTCAAATCGACTCCTATTTGCAGCAAGGTGGAAACCTGTTTGTTGCCATGAATCGTGTGGAAGGGGATTTCTCGCAAGCCCGGGGCATGGAAGTAAACACCGGACTGGAAAACTGGCTGGCCGGCAAAGGCATTGAAGTTAGTAACAACTTTGTGGTCGACAGCCGCAGCGGTTCCATTGGGGTGAATCAAAGCCGTGGCGGATTTAATATGACTACACAGATTAATTTCCCTTATTTTCCGGTTATAAGCAATTTTGAGGATCACCCTATTACCGAAGGACTAGAACAGGTAAGTCTGCAGTTTGCCAGTGATATTGCCTTTACAGGCGATACGGCGATTCGCTTTACGCCACTGGCAACAACTTCCGAAAAATCCGGTACAATGCAGGCTCCGCTTAGGTTCAGAGTGCAGCAAGACTGGACTGAAAGCGATTTCCCGGATAGTAATATTCCTGTGGCAGCATCCTTTGAAGGGCCGCTGGCGGGCAAGCAGCAAGCCAGCATGGTGGTAATCGCGGATGCTGATTTTGCAGTGGGAGGACAAGGCAGGAACGCCCGACAGGTAAGCGAAGACAATGTGAGCCTTATGGTCAACAGCATCGACTGGCTCTCGGATGATACCGGCCTCATTGCTCTGCGAACCAAAGGCGTTTCGTCAAGACCCATTGATGAGCTGGAAGACAGCACCAAAACCATGTTACGCTACGCCAATTTCCTGGTTCCTATGTTACTGATAATTATTTACGGAGTGATTCGTTTTCAGCGCAACCGTTCACTGCGCGTAAAAAGAATGGAGGAAGGGTATGTTTAAAAAACTGAATATAACATCGCTGCTTATTATATTGCTGGTTTTGCTGGGAATCTACTTTATTTCCCGCCAAACCGCAAATCAGGAACGCTCTTTTAAGGATGTGCTGACCGATTTTGATCAAAGCCGGGTGGAAAAAATCGTTTATACGCCGCCTGAGAAACCGGCAATTGAAATCAGAAAAAAAGCCGGTTCCTGGCAAGTGAATCACGAAGGACAGTCCTATCAGGCTGATACTGCCCGCGTGATGAACATGCTAAGCCAGATTAGCAACATGCAAACCAAAAGCATCGCTGCAAAAAAACCCGGGAAATGGGATGAATATGAAGTCTCTGATTCGGCGGGTATTTTTGTTGAAGTATTTGGAAAAAGCGACAACAAGCTGGCTGATTTTGCCGTAGGTAAGTTTTCTTATCAGCAGCAACAGCAGCAGGCAGCCGGGCAGCAACCCAACGTGGACATGACCAGCTATATCAGGTTGCAGGACGATGATGCCGTGTATGGCGTGGATGGGTTTTTGAAAATGGCCTTTCCGGCCGATGTGAACCAGTGGCGCGATAAAACGCTGGTAAGTGTGGATAAGCAAGCCATCAATTCCATTCGCTTCCGCGGAAAGCAGGAATATAGCCTGAATCGCAACGGAGCGAAATGGATGATCAACGATCAGCCTGCCGACTCCGCAAAGATGCAGCAATACCTGAGCAGCATTCAAAGTTTTAAAGGGCAAAACATCACAGAGCAGGAGCCACAGGGAGAGCCTGTCATGACATGTGAAATCAGCATAGAAAACCAACCCGAAACAGAAGTAAAGGCTTACGCTTCCGGCATGCAAGAGCAGGAGCAAGCCACCTATCTCGTAAAATCCACCCAAAACCCGGAGCTGGTTTTCAGCATGCCCGAAAACAGGCTGCAGCGCCTCTTCAAAACAAAAGAGCATTTCCTGCCCGAAGACTAACAAAAAGCACCAAAAGAAAACCAACCCCGCCGGATTTTTTTCTGAAATGCGGCGGGGTTTTTATTTGCAAAATGCGAGACATAAGTTTAGTTTAATAGAATTCCACACTTGGCATAGCAATAAACCATGATGAATCTTTTTTGTATGAAAACAAAAGTGAATCGGTTTCATTATCTTTGCTGGTATGAAAAAAACAAAGAGCCAAATAAGACAACTTATCAGAAAAACTGTAAACTTAGTTGATTCCAATGCAGAAGTTATTCTTTATGGCTCGAGAGCCCGCGGAGACGAACGAGCCGATTCTGACTGGGATATTTTGATACTTACAGGCTATGCAGTGGATTTGGCAACCGAAGAAAAGTTCAGAGATGCACTTTATGATTTAGAGTTATACATTGATGAAGCCTTATCGGTATTTATATATTCAAAAAATGAATGGAAAAGACAACAAAGAATTACACCTTTTTTTAAAAGTGTGAGTAAAGAAGGAATTGCTTTATGAATTCAGAAGAGAAAGAACAATATGTGAAATACCGGATTGGGAGAGCTTATCAAACATATGATGCAGCATAGCTCTTAGCTGATAAAGGATTTTGGAATTCTTCAGTAAACAGATTATATTACTCTCTTTTCTTTGCGGTGAATGCATTACTGGTGTTAAATAACATTGAGGGAAAAACTCACGCGACCACAAAAAGACAATTTTCTTTGCAATTTGTTAAAACAGGAAAATTTGACAAGCGATTTGGCCGGTTGCTAAATGAGCTTTATGATTGGCGGCAGAAAGCTGATTATGAAGTTATATTTGACTATGATAAAGATTCTGTATTTCCATTTTTTGAGCCGGTTAAAGAAATGCTCAACTTAATTGATGAAGAAATTAAAAACACGATATAATATATTCAGGGGATCTGCAAATCGAATCCAAACCCTTCATGCATTCGTCACAAAAAGAAGAAAGCCACGAAAGCTCCAATAAATTTGTGCAAGCATCAAATCCCAGCATTTTTTCGAGCCCATTTGTGCAGTCGATGCAAAAAAAAATGCCACCAATTCACGAATCAATAGGCCGAAGGCCTCAGACAACTCAGCATAGGGCCAATAACTATCGGCACCGCCCTATGTCAAGGAAAACACAACCTCAACACCCAAAAGGCTGTAAGCCTTTGATAAAAGCAGGCTGTATAAATATCCCTTATCTCAGGCTTTCAGCCTGTTTGCTTTAGAGGATAATAGCCTTAATCACAGGGCGCTGCCGATAACAATCGGCATTGTGCTGTGCACTGTGAGCCTTTCAGGCTCTTTTAATTCCAAAAAACAAAACTCCGAAAACGAAATCTCTCAGATAAAATCCATGAATTTATCTCAAACTCATTCGTGTATTCGTGGCAAAAGAAAAAGGCCACAGAAAATTTCCCTTTAGGCAATTAAAAACACCAAGACAAAATCAATCCTACAGGATGTCAAAAGTTGAAATCCGGTGAGGGCTTTCGAAATATTATGTGTTTGGTCTTTCCCACAGGAAGAATTTCACTGATTAATGGCAAGATATACAGCCAA
>JBNJGK010000108.1:0-10230 GCA_051747665.1 Bacteroidota bacterium
ACGTCAATATTCAGTGTCTCCATAACCTGATTCTTTTTCACAAAGTTAATGGATTTCTGCTTTTGCGGCAAGGCTGAATATCTTCATGACAAAAACAAATAATTATCGGTTCAGCTTTCGGTATATTGTTTTCCGATGATGTGTCCATGAGCCGTAGCATAGATAATGCTTCGTGTAGCTCCTGAGCAATCGCCTATAAACTGAAGGTTCTGGAATTTTTGGTTGTCAAGTTTGTTGGAGTAAAATTTAATTTCGGGTGCATATACCAGGTTATCGGGGCTTGCAATTCCGGGCATCACTTTATTCAGGTTTTCAATAAAATCAATAATGCTTTCGATAATGCGCCGCGGATAAGCCAGGTTCACATCGCCCATAATAAATTCGTTGGCAGGCAAAGTAGGTTCTACCCGGTAGATGTTTTTGGTGCGTTTGGAGTTTTTAAAATGGTCATAGGTTTGCAGGATGACTTTCCCTTCTCCGGCAAGCAGGTTGGCCATTTTGGCAATGTGTGAGCCATACCCGACAGGATCGTTAAACGGCTCGGTGAGTTTTACGGTAGTGAGGATGGCGAAATTCGTATTCTTGCTTTTTTCACGCATCTTGGCGTGGCCGTTTACGGTAACAAAGTCGCCGTAATTTTCCCTAACCACATACCCTGATGGGTTATTGCAGAAGGTGCGCACCATGTAACCGGTTTTGCTTTTGTATTTGACTTTAAACTCATACATCTCTTTGTTGATTTCATCTACGAGATGATCCGGTAATTCATATCGTATTCCGAGGTCAACTCTCGTATTGTCGAGTACCAGTTCAGGATATTTTGATATCATCCGGTTTACCAGTCTGTGGCCACTTCGGCCTACTGAAACTACCGCGCGATCAAAAAGCCTGTCTTCAGAATTGTTTATTATAACATGGTCGTTTTGCACCTGAACATCTGAAATGGTTGTATTAAAATGAAAATGAATGTTTTTATGGGATTGAAAATCTTCAAAGATGTTGTAAAGCACTTCTTTCAACTGGTCTGTTCCGATGTGGAAAAATTCCGATGATACCGGCTGGAAACCGCGCTCATAGAAGTGCTTGTGCCAACTGCTGTTGTTAAAAGAATAACCACGCTCTATATTTTGGGTGTTGGTTTTGTTGATCCAGAAATCCACCAGTTTTCGCTGAAGACCTGTATTGATCTCCATATCGCCGCCCATATCTTTTGAGATGAAGAGCTTGCCGTCGGCCCGGATTCCTGAAATGCTGGTAGAATAGATGTCTTTGCTTTTCTCAAAAACATGAATTTCATGGTCTGTGTTTTTCACTTGCTCTATAAAACCCATAGCTGCTGCTCCAAATCCTATGACTGCGATTTTCATGATATTGCTGTTTGATGGATATTAATAATCAGGTCAAAGGTAACCAATATCAAAAAATGACATGAAAATATACTGTAAAGAGCGTAATTTTGCTGATTGCATAGTCAGGATGTATAATTTTGCAAAGATTATGCGTTATCCAATAAAAGAAAATCCAATGAACAAAAAGCTGATAATATTAATGCTTGGTGTGGCAGCGGTTTTTATGCTGAGCTCTTGCGCCAAAGACAAAAACGACACGCCCAATTTGCCGGGTTATAAAATCATAGAGTACGGCGAGATTTCACAGAATGTTCAGGAGCCCTGTTTTATCAATATCATGTTTCAGGTAACTGATATGCAGGGCAATGGTGTTTCTGCCTTGTCTACATCAGATTTTGAAGTATTGGAAAACGATCAGCCTGTATCGCCTACAGAGTCGGCTATGCAAATACGCAAGCAGGATGTGGTTCCTTATTCACTAAAAACAGTTTTGCTTATAGACAACAGTTTTAGTGTGGGCGATAACCTCGAAGAGATCAAAAATGCAGCGAAAAATCTGGTTTTAAGCAAGCTGCCCAATCAGCAGTTTGCTCTTTTCGTGTTTAGTGAGAACCCAGTGCTACTGCAAGGGTTTACTGACAACACTCAGGATCTGACCAGCGCAATTGACGGTATCTCACTGGGATCGGCTTCAACAAACCTTTACGGCTCTATAATAGAGGCGGTCAATGAGTGGGAAGACTTTTATGAGACTGATCAGATTCAGCAGGGTTTTCTTGTAGGTTTCACGGACGCAAGTGATACGCAGGCTTCCTCTACACTTGAAGAGGCGTTAGTAGCCCGTGGAACCAAAAAAGTTTTTATGGTTGGCATGGGCGATGAGATTGAGCCGGATGTGCTTGAAGAAATCGGGAATGCCGGATATTTCCCGATAGATGATGTTTCTGAGCTGACCGATCGCTTTGAGGAAATTCAGGATGAAATGGCCGGGTTTGCCAACAGTTTTTATTGGATGAACTACATGACCCCCAAGCGTGGTGATAACGATCACAACCTGCAGTTGAGCATTAAAGATAACAGTAACACCGGTGATGACAGCTACATTGAAGGAACCTTTAACAGTGCGGGATTTTATTCTGTGGATCGTGGGGTATTTGTGAATGCTTCAGAGAGCAACCCATACGGCCTCGAAGAAATTAACCTGGGCGAGGGTGATACGGTTACGCTTGACGCAATCACATACCTGGGCCAGAATGCTCCATCTTACAATTGGTCTGTTGATAATCAGAGTGTGGCTGAGATTTTGCAGACTTCCGATCCGGGAAGTTATTCAGTGCAGTTGGTAGCAACAGGCAGCGCAGGTGATCAGGCCGTTGTGGAAGTTAGTGATTTGGCTAATGGTTTGCAGAAGTCTCTTTCAGTGAACGTTGTAGAAAGTTCAGGAACCACTGACGGGCTTATAGCCTGGTATGGCTTTAACAATGGGTCAGTTGAAGATAACTGGGGCAATTTTGACGGAAATAATTACGGTGCGACGCCTGCTGCTGACTTTGAGGGCAATCAAGATGAAGCGCTGGAATTTTATGATTATGCTTATGTTGCTTTTCAACCTTCACCTGTAGGGAAAGGGGCAAAGACAGTGAGCCTGATGTACCGGCCTAACGAAACAGGCCGACGCCAGGTTATCATGACAAACACGCCCGGTGGTCAGGCAAGTGATTATGGATTCCAGATTATCCAAACCGCTTCCAACAATCTTTTCTTTAGCATCGGAAATGGCAGCGATGAAGGTTATTACCTTTCAGCACAAACCAGCTTACAGATTACAGGCAGTGACTGGCATCATCTGGCCATGGTTTTTAATGAAAATGAGTTGAAGGGATATGTTGATGGTGAACTGAGTTGCTCGGCAGCTAACTCTCAGGGTAATGAGGCAGCGCCTTCGGCAGAGCTGAGGTTGGGAGGTCCATTAGAGCCGCTCGATACATTCCTCACCGGTATTGTTGATGAGGTAAGGCTTTACGAAAAAGCGCTCAGCGAAGCTGAAATTCAAGATTTGCAACCATAAGGCAGCCGGCTAAACCTATTTACCGGGCAGCGTGTGGCTAAGGTAATCGAGTACCTTCATATCTTCCTCCTTTAGAGAGAAATCCGCGGAAGCGAAATTTTCCTGGATGTGGTTTTTGGAAGTGGCTTTAACAATGGTGGCAAAGCCTTCTTTAGAAATCAGCCAGTTCAGCGCAATCTGATTTTGGGTTTTCCCGTATTTTTCAGCCATCGTTTCTAAAACCGGATGGCTGGTCTGCAATTCGCCTTTTACAAGCGGGCGCCAGGCCATAACCAAAATATTATTTTCCAGGCAAAAAGGAATAATGGACTTTTCCATATTGATATTAAAGGCGCCTTCGTTGCGGGTGTGCAGATTGTATTCTATCTGGTTGGTTACAATTGGGCTTTTGGCGTATTTCATGGCTTCTTCCAACTGGGCTGCATTAAAATTGCTAACACCATAACGGCGTATCAAACCTTTCTCCATCAATTCATCCAGGGCTTTAAAAGTTTCTTTTGCCGGAATATCCGGGTTGGGATGATGCACCAGATACAAGTCAAGGTAGTCTGTTTGAAGCCTTTCAAGGCTTTTTTCACATGCTGCGATCAAGTCTTTGTAGGCCAGGTTTTCTTTTTTTACTTTGCTGGTGAGATATAGTGAGTTGCGCGAGCTATCCTTAATAGCTTGTGCTACCAGTGTTTCAGTGTGTCCGTTGCCATACATTTCGGCTGTGTCGATATGGCGAAAGCCGATGGCAATCGCATTTTGGATGGCGCCAATATACTTCTCGTCTTCCGTGTCATCTTTTGACATTCTACCGCCCATCTCCCAGGTTCCAAATCCCAGTGCGGGAATTTCACTTCCATCTGCCAGCTTTTTGGTTTTCATTTTAAGTTTTCTGTTTGTTTGGTTAAATCAAGATTTTTCTATTAATGCCTTTAATCTGTATGGAAATTCTGTTGATATTCTTTGTTTAATTTGATGATGAAGAAGCGGCAGCCGTTGCCGTGGAAACCGCAATCGCAGTCGTAATGGCAGCCTGCATTTCCTGAATGGATTCATTGACTGACGAGGCAATGGCTCCTTCTTTTATCAGATGCTTGGTTCTTTTTTTTGCTTCTCTCCGGTGCCTGCGTGTTGAAAATATATTTCGGTAGGCTCCTGATGCATAGCTTAAAGCGATTAAGTTAGCTTCTTTATCCTCGAAGGTCTTTTTTGAAGGGATGATTTTTTGAAGATGCTGCAATACCTTTTTTTGCTCGCCTGTTTTAGCTACCGGATGTAAGGTGTAGGGAATAAATAAAAACTTCTTCCTTTCCTGTCTCAGGATTCCTTTATCGCGTAGCTGGTTCCGAACCATTTTCTTAATGCGGCTGCCTTTTTGATGGAGCGTAGAAACCCAGGATTTGATTTTGCGGGTTTTACGCGATTTGGATATCTGGCTCAACACTAAGTCCAGCGCTTCATCCTGGGTTGGTGATTTATCCTGCAAATAAATATGCTTGTTTTTGATAGTGATTCTGTTTTGTTCTGCCAACTCAAAAAAACATGCGCCAACCAATCCAAAATCCAGATATTGGGCGTTAGATCTTCCGTCATCGGCTTTAACAGATATGAGGTAAAGCATTTCTTTAAGCGAGAGTTCAGGTGTATTCATTATGATTAATGTTTAGGCATGCGTTTAAATTCTTTATTTCTGTCGAACAAAAACCTGTAGGTATGGTGCGTTTTCAGGATTTTGCCTCCTACTTGCTCAGCTACACGCATCATCTTTGGGTTGAAATCACCAATCCAGTTCATCTCCAGATCAGTGTACTGGAATTTTCTTTTGGCTCTTACAAAATCCGCGAAAGCGATGACCAAAGCAGCTTCCACGCCCTTGCCCTGAAATTCAGGGACAACGCCAAAGAGGGTTCCCAACGCTTTAGTAATACCGCCGGTATTTTTATAGTAAAGGAATTTGAGTTTGCCCAGCCAGTCGAATTTTCCGTTGACATGCCGGACGATTTGATTTAAATCGGGTAACATTAAGAACATAGCTACCGGTTGATCATTATAGTAGCCTAACCAAAAAAGCTCAGGGTCGAGGATGGGTTTTAGCTTTTTGATAAGCGCTTTGGCTTGTGGCTGGGTCATCTCGCCGAGCCCTACAAATTTAGCCCATGCTTTGTTAAAAATCTGCCGGATATCTTCAGCATATTTTTCAAAATTATCTTTATCAATGTGTTTGAAGTGATAGTTTTTATCCTGTACTATTCGCTTGGCTTTCTCCAATACACGTTTATCGAGTCCACTGTAGTTGGGCTCTATTTTCCTGTGGTAGGTGTATTGTTTAAAGTATATCTGGAATCCATAATTTTCAAACAACTCTTTATAGTATTTTTTATGATAGGGCATCCCATAATTGGGCGGATAGAACCCCTCCACCAGCAGCCCCCAGTTTTCATTCCGGTCGCCAAAGTTTATCGGGCCATCCATAGCTTCCATTCCATGCTCTTCGAGCCAGGCTTTTCCGGTGTCAAAAAGAAGGTTGGCGGCTTCCTGGTTGTTAATGCATTCAAAAAAACCGATTCCGCCTGTAGGCTGATCGTTTTTCTTGTTGGCGGTTTTGTCGTTGATAAAGGCAGCAATGCGCCCGATTACTTTTTGATTTTCGTCAAGCAGCAGCCAGCGCGTAGCTCTTCCGTGCCTGAAAAACTTATTGCGTTTTTTATCAAATACCTTTCTTATATCATCATCCAGCGGACGTATCCAGTTTTTATCGTCTTTATAGAGTTTCACAGGAAAAAGGATAAAGTCCTTTTCACTGTTTTGATCATTTACTTCTTTAACTGCAAAGTTCATCTTGTTATTTTTAGCTAATGTACGGCGCAATTTAAAAAAATTCTTTTAACTGCATAATGGCTCTGGATTCAGGTTTGATGACTCCCTTTTTCGTAATGATGCCCTGTATGTATTTTGCCGGCGTTACATCGAAGGCAGGATTAAGCGCTGCCGAACCCGGGTTTGCATTTCTGATGCGATGAAAAACGCCACTCTTGTCAGGGCCTTCTGACCAAATTACTTCATCAGGGCTGCGGTTTTCAATTTGAATATCAACGCCCGTAGCGCAGTCAAAATCAAAAGTAGAGAGCGGTGCTGCTACATAAAAAGGAATGCCAAATTCTTTGGCAGCAATCGCCTTTTCAAGCGTCCCGATTTTGTTAGCCACATCACCGTTTGCGGCAATGCGATCTGCACCGGTAATCATCATGTCAATTTTTCCCTGCGACATCAGCCAGGCATTGGTGTTATCAGCAATTATAGCGTGCGGAATATCTTCCTGATACAATTCCCAAGCAGTAAGCCGGGCGCCCTGGTTTCGCGGGCGGGTTTCATCGGCGTATACAAACACTTCCTTGCCGGAACGCTGCGCCTCAAAAACCGGAGCCAGGGCGCTTCCATAATCCACAAAAGCCAGCCATCCGGCATTGCAATGCGTGGCAATATTCATTTTTTGCTTAATCAGCGGGTCACCAACTTCGCCAATCTTCTTCATTTCATCGGCATTGTTTTGTGCTAACTCCTGAGCCCGCTCCACCGCTTTCTCAGCGGATTGCAAGCCGGCATCAAAAACTTCTGTCACTGCGTAAAACAGATTTTGTGCGGTAGGCCGGGTGGCTTCAATCGTATTTTTCGCTTTGCGGATGCGTTGCTTATAATCGCTTTGATTTTGAGCCTCAAGACAAGCCTGTGCCATGGCAAATCCTGCTGCTGCACCAATGGCGCCCGCTCCGCGGACAATCATGGTTTTGATGGCATGACAGGTTTGCAGGTGGTTTTCCGATTCAAAAATCTCAAAACTAAACGGCAGTTTGTTCTGGTGGATCATTTTTACCCGATGGTCTTCCATCCAGATAGTGCGGTAGTGTTTTCCGTTGACTTTCATAAATGCAAAAGTAATAAGAACGAGGGTTTAAAAGGGTAATTCATCATTCCTGTTATCAGGGGAACTGTCTTTTTGTTTTTCTGAGTCCTCAATGGAATCATTATTCTCTTTTTCGTAACTAATGAGCCAATAATCTCCATTCATTAAATGGTCAATATCTGTAGCATTTTGTTCATAAAATTCTTCTTCCGGTATTCCATCAATCAAATAAACTCTGCGGAATTTCTGCTTTCCACCAATAAAATAAGACTCCTTTATAAACTCCCGCCCTTTTTTATCTTTATGAATCTTTCGTTTTTTCTTCAAATCTCCTAAGTTTAATTTAAAAGTTTATGATTTAACTAGCTAAAAAAATTTGTGAAAATCAGTTCAATCAGTGTCATCAGTGTTCTATTACATTACGATTATAGCACACCGATTTAACTGATGATAAAGATTCACACAGATCATGACCTAATAATACCTGTAATAAATTGTTATCCAAAATTGAAGCATTAACTTTAATACATCAATCCAAAAATCCACAAAGGAAGTTTATTTTGAGACCTGTAATCTATTTCATCAGAAACGATAAAAGCGTTTTTTATTCCCTGAATTTGCTTTCGGGGTTTTTTTCTACCTCCCACCTCGAATGTATATTTGTTATCTACGGTAAAATCGCCTCTGTCTGCAAAGCTGACTTCATGGCTAACCATGAGCTGACTCAAAAAGAAAGTTTCTCTTAAATTACCTGTATCGGGCGAATCATTTGAGAAAGCATACAATAGGTTGGGGTTTTGAAGAAATAATTTTTCCGGTTTATTCATTTTGGTTAACCCTATGGCATCCTTGTGAAGCATTTTTATGATGTTAGATTTCTCAAGGTAGTTTAAAAATTTAAGTAAAGAGTCTCTGGATGTACCTGTTTGTTCTGCCAGTTTAGTGATATTTGGCTGATAAGGAACAATTCCGGCGATAATAGCCAGTAGTTTTTTAACCTTCAGAATCGAATCATAATTAATGTGAAAAATGGAGGGTAAATCAGAATCGAGAGTTGTATTAAGGATATTAATCAGTTGACTGTAATAAGTTGTAACATTACTCGAGTCTTTAAAAAATGGGTAATAGCCCCATTTTAAGTATTCTTTAAAAACCGGAACCGGAAGAAAATCGCTTGTGAGCGAGCTGATTTTCTGGTTGCTTATCGAGAGTAAGTCATTGAGCGTATAAGCCGGCAATTCAATATTTCTGTAGAATTTTAAATATTCCCTGAAAGACAGCCCATAAAGGTTATAGACCATTGCTCTGCGACTCAAATCATGCGAGCCTTTGTAAATATCAAGTGCTGAAGAACCTGAAAACACCACTTTCACATCGGGAAACTGATCATAGATGTTCTTGAGCTCCTGTGACCAATTCTGATATTTATGAACCTCATCAATGAAAATGTATTTTCCTCCATTTCTCCTGAATTCAAAAACAAAATCCAAAAGGTTGGTTTGTGTAAAATATAGATCGTCCAGGCTGATGTAAATGGCCTCATCAAGGTTATCAATTTCTGATTTCAGGTACTGCATCATTAATGTGGTTTTGCCGCTGCCACGCGCCCCTGAAATCCCTATCAGCCTTAAATTCCAATCAATTTCATCCATCAGGTACCTTTTGAAATATAAAGGTGTTTTTTTGATCAATTCATTGGAGATACTGATTAGTCTGTCCATTTCCTTAACTTTTTGAATTTGATTTATTACAATGTCTTATCAAAAAGCAAAATTAATCAATTTAAAGAATACATTAGCGAAAAAATACAAAAAATCACGAATGGAAAAGTCATTTTAGAGTTAAAATTGACGAATGCATTCGTGATTATAGAGAAATTTATCTGTTTATCCTTTATTCAGGTCAGAAAGTATACCTGATGGAAAGCGCAACATTGTCGCTCCAGAAACCGTCGTAGCCAAATAAGTTGATGGCAGGCTTCCAGTCGAGTGACAGATTAACAGGCACTTCTCCAAAAGTGTATTCCATGCCGAGGATTCCATCAGCGCCAATCATAGGTCCATCAAAATCACCTTCGTCCCAGGGGCCGTTTTCATTGTCGTCGTAAAAACCCACATGAGCTCCAAAGCCGTAATACCAGTCCAAACCGGGCGCATTTGAATCTATGGGTTGGGTTATTTCATACAGTCCGGTTACCATAAATCCGTTCCAGCGGAAAGAGGCTATGCCTTCCAGGTAGGTATCGGAAGAAATGGCCTGTTTGTATGTTACTCCGTTAAATAATCCGCCTCTGATGCCGATGGCTTTGTCGTACTGCTGGGCAGCAGCAGATAATGAGAGCAGGGCTGCAAAGCCTAATATAAGTGCTGTTTTTTTCATAGTGATGAATTTTTGTGATTTATTGTACAACCATCATCTGATATCAATTATTGTTCCACGGCATGACTCAGCAGGTGATTTAATGCAATCCAGCTCATTGTTCCTATGGAAGTGTTTAAGCTTGCTTCATCGATATCGAATGTATTGGAATGCAAACTTGAGGCGATTCCCTTTTCTTCGTTCCTAACACCCAGACGGTAAAAGGCGCTGGGCACTTTCTGGGAGTAGTAGGCAAAGTCTTCGGCCGTCATGCGGTAGTCCAGCTCATAAACATGTTCTGCACCGAGGAAATCTTTGGCAAATTGGCGGCTTTGCTCTGTCACTTTTTCATCATTGATAACAACAGGATAACCCCTGTCAATTCGTATGCTGCAATCGCCACCCATGCTTTGTGCTATGCCTGTTGCAATATTTCTTATTTTTTGTTGTGCTTCCTGACGCCATGTTTCATCAAATGTGCGCAGTATTCCTTCCAGGTGCACCTGGTCCGGGATGATGTTGGTTTGTCCGTCTGCTATGAATTTCCCGAAAGAAACCACTGTAGG
>JBNJGK010000109.1:0-10162 GCA_051747665.1 Bacteroidota bacterium
TTGAACTCGGGACCTCCGGGTTATGAATCCGACGCTCTAACCACCTGAGCTACCCCGCCATTGTTTTGCGGGTGCAAAGATAAAAATCTATTATGAAAAACCACATAAATGGAACGTTTATTTCGGGCTGTGGCAGCACTTTTTATGTAAATCTCACATTTTTAGAGTGCAATTAAGAGTTTAAAGTAGAATTTTTTGCCTGATGTCTGTATTATTTTCTGAACCTGCCTAAAAAACGGTATACCGCTACAAAATTTCCGCGGCGATGCAATTGAGATAAAATCACCCCGATGATAACCAACAGCATGCCTACAATTTTCTGAAGATCAAAAAACTCATCTAACACAAAATATGAAAAGATAGCTGTGATAACCGGAATAAGGTTGGTGAAAAAGTTGGTTTTGTTAACCCCGATTTCACGGGTTCCGACAGTATAGAACACAAAAGCCAGCGAGCTTCCGAATACGGCCAACTGTAGCAACGACAAGGCTAAATCCGTAGTTACAGGTATGGTGATAAACTCCTGCCAATCAAAAATAAAAAACAGCGGCAGAAAAAATAAAAGCCCGATAAGGTTTTGCACGGCAATAATGAAAAAAGCAGAATATCGTCCGGATAGTTTTTTGAGCAGTATAGAATAGGCAATCGCTGTAACCAGGGCAACCGAAAGCGCAATCACACCTAAGGGCTGGGCATTCAGCGAGAAATCGTTATTGAATAACATCAGCAAAATCCCCGCAAAGGAAACCACCATACCAAGCAGGTTAATGATGCTAAGCTTTTCTTTGAGGTAATAGTAGCCCAGAATCGGAGTAAAAACCGGAATCGCAGCTATGACAACGGCTGAGATTGTAGCTGAAGAATATTTGATACCGTAGTTTTCGCCTAAAAAGTAAAGAAAGGGATTAAAAAGCGCTGAAAAAATAAACAACTTAATGTCAGTCTTCCGGATTTTTTCAAACATCCCGAATATCCACAACCCCAGAAACATTAACGATGTGGAAATCAACAATCGCATGGTAAGCGTTGTAACCGGACTGTAATATTCAAACACAAGTGACGACCATACAAATGTGAGCCCCCAAAAGAGCATTGCTAAAAATATCAGTGTATACGTCAATGCTGGCGCCAGTGGTTTTTTCATGGCCGCAAAACTAATGAAAATGGGAGTGCTGTAAAATAAATCTCTTGCAATTGTAACTTATTTAATGATGAGGCGTCAAACGTATAAAACCAAAACACAATGAAACAATTTATTATTTCAGTTATTTTTATCGCAGGATTGATGAGTGCTGTAACAGCATCAGGCAAAGTCGTTTCTCAGGATCGAACTGTTTCTGATTTTCAGGGTATTCAAATAAGCAGCTCTGTAGATGTGGAATTTACTCAGGGTGATGATTTCAAAGTTGTGGTTCATGCCAAGCAAGATATTCTTGAAAAAGTCATTACCGAAGTGAAAGACGGAACGCTTGAAGTCAATTACAAAAGCGGATCACGCATTGGTTGGTTCAGCAGTACCGAAGAAGCCTATGTTGAAGTGACCGCACCTGAACTAAACAAAGTGCATATCACCGGCTCAGGAGACTTTGAGGGAGAAAACACAATTAATGCAGAAAGCTTCATGCTTCGCATCAATGGCAGTGGCGACTTCGAAAGTTCTCTGGATGTGAGAAACATGGAGGTTCATATTAACGGCTCTGGAGACGCCGAATTCAGCGGTGTTAATGAAACACTCGACATTTCCATCAATGGCAGCGGCGATGTGGAATGCAACAATGTTTACGTAGCCTTGCTGAAAGTAAATATCTACGGATCAGGAGATGTGGAATGCATTGGCTCTGCTGAAAATATCTCACTCAAGCAAGGTGGTTCTGGTGACTTTTACGGCAAGGATTGCATAGCCGATAATGTAAAAGCAAATAAAAGCGGTTCAGGAGATGCCACGGTAACGGCTAAAAAAACTATCTCCTTGAATTCAAACGGAAGTGGAGACATGATCTGCTATGGTGATCCGGATAAGGTAAACCAGAAAATTAACGGCTCTGGTGACTTGTATTTGAAGTAAATAGATTGAGGTAATGAACTGGTTACTTTGCAATACGGATTACAAGTTCTGCTTAACCCTATCAGGTTAGATAAAGTCTAATAAGTAATCAGCTTAATACCGAAGTTGTCTAAAAACCAGACGCTGTCAGGTCATATTAAAACGCTGATTGAAAACCTTTCAGCGCGCACAGCTCCTGAAAGCGTTTATATCAAAAGTGGCTTTTTGGCCAGCCCCTGCAAAGCCTTTCGCTGCGTTTATTGCAGGTTGACTACTCTTCCAGCATTTTCAGAAAATCATCTTCTGAAATCAGCGGAATATTATGCTTATCTGCTTTTTGCCGCTTGCTTTCGCCCATGTTTTTCCCGGCAAGGATATAATCGGTTTTGGAGGAAACGCTGCTGACATTTTTGCCTCCGTGTTGTTCAATAAGTTCCTTTAGTTGCTCACGGCTGTGATTATCAAAAACGCCGGTAATCACAAACTTTTTCCCGGCAAGGGTGTCTTTTTGCTCTGAATCGAGCTGCACCTCCATTTGCACACCGGCCTGCCTCAGCCTTGCAATGATTTGGCGATGCTCTTCTTTAGCAAAATACGCTGTTACACTTTCCGCGATGCGGTTTCCGATTTCATCTATTGCTGTAAGTGTTTCCTGGTCAGCTTCCATCAAAGCTTCAATTGAGCCAAATTCCTGCGCAAGTTTTTTAGCTACCGTAGCGCCAACAAACCGTATGCCTAAAGCATAGAGCACGCGCTCAAAAGGCACTTCCCGTGAAGCTTCAATCCCGTTAAGGATGTTTTCCGTAGTTTTTTCCTGAAACCTTACAACACGGGTTTTACCCTCTTGCTCGTATGCTTTGCTCAGGCCCAGCACATCTTCCTTTTTCAGGTCATACAGATCTGCCACATTGCGGATAAGCCCGGCATCATAGAGCACTTCAATTTTGCCTTCGCCCAGGCTGTCGATATTCATTGCCTTACGGCTGATAAAATGATGGAGCCGGCCTTTAATCTGAGGCGGACAACCTGTTTCATTCGGACAATAATGGGCGGCTTCCTCAGGCAGCTTTTTGAGTTTCGTTCCGCACTCCGGGCAATGGGAGATAAACGCCACCGGTTTTGCATCCTTTTTGCGCTTATCGCGATCCACATCCGTAATTTTGGGGATGATTTCCCCGCCTTTTTCCACATACACCCAATCTTGCTCCCGCAAATCAAGCTTTTTGATAATATCTTCATTGTGCAGCGATGCGCGTTTTACTGTAGTTCCGGCCAACAATACCGGCTCAAGATTTGCCACAGGAGTTACAGCGCCTGTGCGTCCTACCTGGAAATCTACACTTTTAAGCTGTGTTTTTACACTGTCAGCCTTAAATTTATAGGCTATAGCCCATCGCGGCGACTTTGCCGTAGTGCCTAATTCATCGCGCAAAGCGTATTCATTCACTTTTACCACTACCCCATCGGTATCATAAGGCAATTCATGACGCTGTGATTCCCAACGGCTGATGAAATCATACACTTCCTTAAGATTATTGCATTTCTGAATATGCTCCGGCACTTTAAGTCCCCATTCACGGGCTTTTCTAAGGTTCCCGATATGTGTGTCTGCCGGTAAGTTATTTCCAATAAACTGATATAAAAAGCAATCAAGAGAACGCTGTGCAACCTCCGCAGACTTTTGCATCTTGAGGCTTCCGGCAGCCGAATTCCGGGGATTGGCAAAAGCCGGTTTGTTTTCAGCTTTACGCTGCTCGTTGAGTTTTTTAAATGACTGATGCGGCATAAATATTTCGCCACGGGCTTCAAACACTTGCGGATAATCTGTTCCTCTGAGCTTAAGCGGCACGCTGCGGATGGTTTTTACATTGCCGGTAACATCATCGCCCTGTACGCCATCTCCGCGCGTAACAGCCCGAACCAGTTTGCCGTTTTCGTAATGCAATCCAATTGCCACACCGTCATATTTCAGCTCACATACGTATGTAAGCTTATCACCGGCTTCTTTCCTGACGCGACGGTCGAAGTCTGCAAGCTCCTGCTCATTGTAGGTATTATCTAATGAAAGCATGGGCGTGGGGTGCACCACCTGCTCAAAATGCTGGTCTATATCGCTTCCTACGCGCTGAGTAGGGCTGTCAGGCTCTGCTAAATCAGGAAACTGCCGTTCCAGCTCCTGCAACTCCTTCAGCATCATATCGTATTCATAATCTGATATTTCGGGCTGGTTTAGCACGTAATACTTATGGTTATGTTCCTGCAATTGACGCGATAAAGACTGTATACGCTGTTTTGCTGTGCTTTTATCCATTTCAGGGAAACTTTATTCCGTAAACAATGCTTTGATTTGATTGAGATTATCTATCTTTTTCGGTCTTCGCAATTGTATAGCTGAATCCGTAAAGTACACATGGTTAGACAAAAAGGCTATTTGTCCGTGATACCACTCTTTCAGTGATTGCTGATGACCTCTTACATGCCACTCTTGCTTTAATCTGTGCGAAATCATAAAAAAATCATCCCGCCCAAGGTAATCCAGATCCGCATCGCATAGAATTTCTTCTATTTTATTATGAGGGTTTTGCGGAAGCTTTGTAGCCATAATCATACCTTTGACAGCTTCTATTTGATTGGCTGAATAACCAAAACCAGGAAGCACTGAGCAAGCAATATCTACTGAAGCGCTTTCATGACCATCATAAGTCACCAACATTCCTGAATCATGATATAAAGCAGCGGTTTTTATTAAAAGGGTCTCGTCTCCTGTGATGTTTTCCTTTTTTGCAATACGCATGGCTGCTTCCAGAACATCCAGGGTATGCTCAAGGGTATGATAAAACAAGTTAGGGTTAAGCTCTGTGCTCAACCGTTCCAGTATGTATGATCGTGCTTCTTCCAAATTCATAGGCTCAGTACTTAACCAGCAAAGCTACAAAATTCCAGTTTAAGCGCATCACCACATTGCGAAAACGCCAGGAAACCTTTGTTGTATTGCTACTTTTTAAAAAAGGTTTCGGACACTCATTTAAGAATTCTGTACATTTGAAGGCAGAAATTTAAAATTGAAATTATGGAGTGGCTTTGGATTGTACTGGCAGGCATATTGATTATTGTAGGACTTGCCGGATGCATTATTCCGGTTATTCCCGGACCGCCGATAAGTTACGCAGGCTTGTTGCTTTTGCAAGTAGCTAAGGACAATCCGTTTAGTGCGGAAACCATGATGATTTGGTTAACAGTTACCATCGTTGTCACCTTGCTGGATTATGTGGTTCCTGTCTGGGGCACGCGAAAATATGGCGGGAGCCGGCAGGGCGTTTGGGGCAGTATTATCGGCCTGGTGGCGGGGCTGTTTTTCTTTCCACCGATAGGTATTGTTATAGGACCTTTTGCCGGCGCGATCCTGGGTGAAATGGTTGCCGGAAAAAATTCCAACGACGCACTGCGGGCCGGTTTTGGTTCTTTTGTGGGACTTATGGCCGGAACGCTGCTCAAACTGATTGCCTCAGGATGGATGGCCTTTATGTATTTCACCAACCTTTAAAGCCGGCTATTGCCAGCTTCCGCTGATTGTGCTGCCATTTTCATCATCGTTGGTAACTTTAATATACATATCTATTTCCTGCTGCATTTCTTCTACATGAGAAATTACGCCTACAATGCGGCTCTCATGACGCAGGGTTTTCAGCGTATCAAAAACGGTTTGCAGCGAGTCTTTATCGAGCGTACCAAAACCTTCATCCAAAAAGAAAAAGTTCTGATCAGATTGCGACTGTTGCTGCACGCGATTGGCCAATGCCAATGCCAACGACAGGGAGGCCTGAAAAGTTTGACCACCAGACAGGGTTTTTACGCTACGCACCCTGCCATTATTCAAGTAATCGCGCACCCTGAAGTTGTTGTTTTCATCTACCTCAAGTTGCAACTGCTGCCGCGTAAGCTGATGAAAACGCTCATTGGCATCATCGCACAGCTCTTGCAGAAATACGGAAGAAACATAATTCACAAAACCACTGCCTTTAAAAAGCTGCTTCATGGTTTTGAGGTTTTCGGCCCGCTTTTGAAGTTGATTGAATTCCTTTTGCATCTCTTTCTTCTCAGCCAATTGCTTTTCAAGGTTTTTCATTTCATGTTGAACAGCATGCAATCGTTTTTCAAGTGTTTTTTCTTCTATCTTGCGTTCTTCGAGCTGAGCTTTCAGATTATCAAAAGCTTCTGCATTAAACTGCTTGCCCTCGGTTTTTTGTTTGGCTACCTCCAAATCCTTTCCCGCAGCATAAAATTCCCGGTTAAATCGGTCTATCGCTTCACGCTCTGCAGTGATATTGATTCTTTGATTTAAAATTGTTTTTAAGGCCTCCATATCAGCAAAACCCGATTCATTCAATTGAATTTGAATCTGCTTATCCAGTTCGGCTTGTTTTTTTTGCTTAGCAGTAAGGTTTTCATTTTGATGCTTCAGCGTGGTTTTAAGCTGCAATACTTCATCCTTAACTTTCCGGATTTTTTCTTCCAGATGATGAAACTCTTCTTCTGCTTTGCGGATGCGGTTTTCCAGGCTTTTTTGCTCTTTTATTGCTTTATCAGGATTTTCGGGTAATTCATCTTCAGAAAATACCTTCAGACTTTCGCGGGCGGTTTTTTCGCGGGTTTCGGCAGCAATTTTCTGATTGCGGATGTCGGTTAGCAAGCTTTCAAACTCTGTAGCTCTATTGTTTAGCGTTTTCAACTCAGTTTCTTTTTTCCGCTTTTCATCCTCCAGTGCCTTCAGTTTTTTCGTCTCCTGCTGTGCTTTTTGTATGTCCTGCTCCACGGCTGCCTCATCATCAGGCGAGTATTGCTTCCATGAAAACGAGGCCTTATGCGTGTTCAGTTTAGCGGTATGTTTCTGAAGGGTTTCTTTAATCTGCTGTTTTTCTTTCTGCAATTCTGCATCTGCACTCAAAGCGTAATTACACTGCGAAATGGCTTCCTGACAGGCTTTCTCCTGTTTTTGTAACTTTTGCTTTATTTGCTGGTTCTCATCATATAAAACATGCTCATCATCAGGGTTAAACACATCCGGGTGATGCTTTGAGCCGCAAAGAGGACATGGCTTTCCCTCTTCCAGTTCTCCCGCAAACTCTTCCAGCTTTTTACGGATTTGCTGCTGCTCCAATTCGGATTCTGTTTCCTTCAATTCCCTGGCAGTTTTGTTTTGAAGCTCTTTCAGCCAGCTAATGAGGTCTTTGGGCTGATACTGCAATTCTGAAGGGATTTCCTCACGAATCTCCTGACTGATCTTTTTTGGGAGGTCTTCCCGGTTGCGGTTGATCTTCTCTTCTACCTTTTGTAGTTGCTTATTGCTCTCTGTAATTCTGTCCTGGATTTGCTTTTTATCAGAAAACCACTGGTTTATTTGCAAAAGGATGTTTAAATCAGGCAATGCTTTGCCAAGTTCATCGATTTGCTTTTGTAGGTTTTCCAGCTCCGATTCCAGATTAGCCACCTCTGCTTTTACTTTTTCTGTTTTGGCATCTCCCTGTTTCATCCTGCCTTCCAGCTCTTCTATCTCTGCTCTGCTGTCAAGCGCTTTTTTCCAGGCACTCAGGTCTTCCAGCTTTTCTTTATACACTTCTATTTGCTGATATTCTTTTTCGGTTTTTGTAAAATCAGCTTTGAGCTGTTCCATCAACTTTTCCTTATCCGCGTATTTCTTTTCCGTATTTTGAAAAGAATCATGTTCAGCAGCGATTTCCTTTTTCAGCTCTTCCTGGCGGTTCAATAAATCTCCAAAACTATTGCGGGCTTGTTCATATCTGTCCAGATTCTTCTTCCTTTCAGCAAACTGTTCTTTTTGACTAAATAGCTTGTCAAAGGCTTTTTGCTTTTCATCCAGCTCGCGGAACCATTCCCGGATTTTCTCCGTTTCCTGCACCAGCTTTTCCTGCTGTTCCCTTTTTGAAGCATGGTTTTTGAGCTCCGCTTTGACCTCTGCCTCTTCTTTGGTTTTTTCTGAAAGGATATCCGAAGTAACCTGCTCGTAGTGGCTCAATTTTCCCTCCAGGTTATCCATTTTTTGCTTGTTGGCGTTTTCCAGCGCTACCGTTTGCGCATAGAACTCGTATTTATCAAGGTTAAACAGCTCTTTCATCATGGTAGTCCTGTCCTTATCCGTCAACTGCAAAAACTCCTGGAATTTACCTTGCGGGATAATAATAGTGCGTCGGAAATTCTGATAGGTCAGTCCTGTAATGCTTTCTGCTGTATTCTCCTGTATCGGGACCCATTCATCACCTGATTTCACATAACCCTGACGCTGATAGGTTTTAACTTGTTCAAAGGTCTTTTTGTTGCGCCTGGCATGAACGGTAAACCGGTATGTTTTCTCTTCGTAATTAAGGAAAACGAAATCTATCCACAACTCATCCGATTTCAGGTTCATCATGTTGTAGTTGCGGTTATCGCGGTTGTTGAGCCGGTCAGTTTCCCCGTAAAGGGCAAACGTAATGGCTTCCAGGATAGTGGACTTCCCGCTGCCTACACTTCCGAAAATGCCAAACAATTGTCCGTTAAGCAAGGGATCAAAATGAATGGTTTGTTCTTTTTGATAAGAATAAACGCCTTTGAGGGTGAGAGATTTGGGTATCATGCCTTGTCTTTTTCCGCTTTAATTTCCATAAATAAATCCATAAGTTCCTTGTTGGGGGCTTGCTTGTAGTAATGCTCAAAATACTGCTCAAAAAGTGCTGTGGTATTCTGCTGCAGGTTAATTTGCTTATGACTTTTGTTTTTGATTTTATTCATTACTTCCGGGATAATGGTTATTATGCCGGGATGCGCCTCATACAAGGCTTTGCGTTCTGAGCTTTTCAGAAAGTCATCGGCCACAATCGTGAGTTCTACCAACACATCGGGGTTGTTTTTCAACCAGGAGACCGCTTCATCAATTTGCTCAAACCGCTTCCTTACTAGTCTTTTTCCTTTCGTGAGTTTGATAGGCTCTACTTCAGCTAAAGCGTCAGGTTTAAGATTTACCATATTGATGAATTTATCCTGATCAGCTTCTGAAAAGCTGTAGCTTAACGGACTGCCACTGTACCAGATATTCCTTTCTGTAGAATCCACGTGATGCCGGCGATGCAAATGGCCCAGCGCTGTATATTGGATTTGCTCTGGAATATTGGAAGAATACACTGCCTGTGCTCCACCTACATGCAACACAGGTTTTTCATCATCCGGCTCTTCAGGTGCTTCCTGTCCTTCTTTCATCACGAAAAGATGAGCCGCCAGCAGGTTTACGCCTTCTGCATCGCAATATTTGTAGGCCAAATCCTGCCATTTTTGCTGCAAAAGCTCACGCATGCTGCTTTCGCGGTTCTCTTTACCCAAATAGGATTTCAGTCTGAATTCATTGGCATAAGGGGTAAAAATCAACCTTAACGGAAAGTCATGCTTCTTAAATGAAAACTCCACAAAGCCCGGCTCACTATGCACTACGTTGAAAGTTGTATTGTCAGTCGTGACAGCAATTTCCGTATCGGGATATCCTGCAAAGAAAATTCCCAGCTCCCGCGCCAAGGGATCCGGCGCATTAATACGGTCGGGTGAATCATGATTCCCTGCCAGCGCCACAACCGGGCGCCTCCCAAAGTCCGAAATCTCACGTAAGGTCTTGTAGAAAAGCTCTTCCGCTTCTATAGGAGGGTTGAACGTATCAAACAAATCACCGGCAAGGATTACCAGGTCGGGCTGTTCACGGTTGGCGACAGCCGCGATTTCACCCATCACGGCTTTTTGTTCTTCCATGCGACTGAAATGATCAAGCCGTTTCCCCAAGTGCCAATCCGCAGAATGAAGTATCTTCATAAAACTCTCTTTTTTGAATTCAAAGATAAAGGTTTGTAGGTTAAATGTGCAGTATTTAGGCGCGTAAGTGTTTATGTGTTTAAGTAAAAGTTGGCAAAGGGAATATTGTCATTGATTCCCGATAACTATCGGATTCATTGTCATTTGTGGTCATTTGTGGTCATTGATGGTCATTGATGGTCATTCTGTTGTAATTAGTAGTAATTGATTGTAATTTGCTTCGCGTAATTGGTAGTAATTGTTTGTTTTAATGGTCATTTATAGTCATTT
>JBNJGK010000110.1:0-10111 GCA_051747665.1 Bacteroidota bacterium
CCGCATACACTAACAAACTGTAGATTTCATGCTGAATATCTGCCAGGCCGGAACCTTTCAGGATAATCATCCGGATAACCTTCATGAAATAGGCGAACGGATTGATAACGTTTACAACCTGGGCCCATTCAGGCATGCTTTCGGTAGGGGTGAAAATGCCGCTCATCAGGATGAAGGTCAGCAAAAAGAAAAACACCACAAACATAACCTGCTGCTGATTATCTGATACCGCAGAAAGAAACAACCCGAACCCCATCGCGACAAGCAAATACACAAAAGTGAAAATAAATAATACACCATAGCTCCCTTCCATAGGCAAATCAAAAAACAAATGCCCGATAACCAACCCGATGGCTAACTCAACAAAGGCAATCACAATAAAGGGAATCATTTTTCCGGTAATAAACTGGTATTTCTTGATGGGCGTTACATTTAGCTGTTCTATAGTACCCAGTTCTTTTTCACGTACGATATTGATGGCTGTGAGAAAAACACCGATGATCGTCACCAAAATTACAAGGATGCCCGGAAGCATGTAAATGTTGTAATCGAGTTGGGGATTGAAAAAGTAGCGTGGAACAACCGAAACGGGCAGTGAAAAATCCTGACCATAAGTATCAAAAAGGATATCTTCATTAAAATCGCTGATAATGGACGTGGTATAAGTGTTAATCAATCCGGCAGCCGTAGCATTGATAGCATTAATCAAAACCTGAACGCTGGCTTCTTTGTCTACTTTCAGGTCGCGTTCAAACCCTGCTGGAATTTGTATTAATACATCGGCATCATTGGTTATCAACTCCTCTTCAGCTTCTTTTGCCGAAAGATAATGCCCGTGAATTTGATAAAACGGCGAGGCTTCAAATTTCCGGATCATTTCCCTGGAAGTAGTCGTCATGTCTTTATCCACTACGCTCATGTCAATTTTTTTCATTTCAAGCGTGGCAGCATTCACCAGAATAACCAACTGCACCACAGGTAAGGCAAAAATCAGTGGCAACATGGTTTTGTTCCTGAAAATCTGAATAAACTCTTTTTGTATCAAAAAAATAATTGTTCTCATAAGCTTATTCCAGGCGTAGTTTAAACTTTTTTACACTCAACATGATAAATATGGCTGTCATTCCGGATAGTATCAGTGTTTCCTGCCAAACATAAGCAAAACCGGTTCCTTTTAGCATAATGCTCTTCAGGATGGTTATAAAATATTTTGGCGGCATAACCACGCTCAGCCACTGCAAAAAGGCAGGCATATTTTCTATCGGAAAAATAAAACCCGATAAAAGCAACGCGGGCACCAACAAGGCAAAGAGCGATGTAAACATGGCTACCTGCTGATTTGGCGACATGGTAGAGATAAATATTCCCAGCGACAGCGACAAAATGATAAACAAAATGCTTTCGGCCATTAAAAGTGTCAGGCTTCCCCGAATTGGCAAGCCGAATACCCACACGCCCAGTGCCAAAATAGTAATGGCATTGATGATGGACAAAAACACGTAAGGCGTTACTTTTCCGAGGATAATTTGCGATGGCCGCAACGGCGATACCAGGAGATTTTCCATGGTTCCGGTTTCCTTTTCACGGGCAATGGATATGGAAGTCATCATAGAAGATACCAGCATCAAAATCAGCGCCATCGTTCCGGGCACAAACATGAAAACATGCGCCAGGGTCTCATTAAACTGCATTCTGACTTCATCATTAACCTGCAAAGGAAGTTTATCAATGCGGAATTGTTCGCGCACAAAATCGCGTATAATGGCCCCTGAATAGCTGGCAATCAGATTCGCTCTGTTAGGGTCGGCAGCATCCGTCAGCAACTGCACTGATGCATCGCCCTGTGTATGCATGCTTTTGGCAAAGTCAGGACTAAAAACCACTACCAGCTTTACTTTTCCTTTCCTGAAGATTTCATCGATATTATCGATGTTTTCCAGTTTCCGGTTCAGGATAAAGTAGCCTGAGGATGTAAGTTTATTGGTAATCTGGCGGGTGTATTCGTCTTTGGATTGATCATAGACGGCTATATGCACATCCTTGATATCATTTTTGATAACGTAGCCAAAAATGAGAATCTGCGCCACAGGAATCCCGAAAAGGATTAACATAGTGCGTGTATCCCTGAAAATATGCAGCATCTCTTTTTTTACAAATGCCAGAAATCGTTTCACAACTTATGCGTTTTGGTTTCTTGCCAATTGAATAAACATTTCATTAACCGACTTCACTCCGAATTGCCTTTTCAGCTCAGCGGGTTTGCCCATTGCTTTGATTTTGCCTTCAGCCATCATCATCACCGTATCGCAATATTCCGCTTCGTCCATATAGTGTGTGGTAACCAAAATGGTTTTCCCTTCTGCCGCCGCTTCGTAAATCAGCTCCCAAAACTGCCTGCGCGTAACCGGGTCAACACCGCTGGTGGGCTCATCAAGGAAAACCACCTTTGGATGATGCATAATAGCCACTGAAAACGCCAGCTTTTGTTTCCATCCCAGCGGCAAAGAGTGAATGATGCGATTGCTGTAATCCGCCAAATTGAGCCGGTTCAACAACTCTTCAGTACGTTTTCGGATGTCTTTGCGGCTAAGTCCGTAAATACCGCCAAACAGCCGGAAATTCTCTTTTACCGTAAGGTCTTCATAAAGGGAAAACTTCTGGCTCATATACCCGATATTCTGTTTGATGCGCTCAGGATGCTTTACGGCATTGTAACCGGCCACAGCTACTTTTCCGGAAGTGGGCGCTGATATGCCACACAGGATTTTGATTGCCGTGGTTTTGCCGGCTCCGTTAGCTCCCAAAAAACCCAGTATCTCGCCTTTCTTTACAGAAAAAGTCAAATGGTCGTTTGCCGTAAACCGGCCGAATTTCTTAACCAGGTTTTCCACTTCTATGATTTTTTCTTCAGTCATCACTAGTATGAATCAGGTTCATAAAACAATCCTCAATATCAGGTTCAATGTCCAAAACCTCAACATTTTGATATCCTTTGCGGGAAAGTGCTTTTTCCATGCTCCGTTTGTCCAGCTCATCAAAAGTGGTAATATGAATATTATCCCCGAAAGGGAAAGCCGTTTGTATTTCCGGTAATTTCCGCAAATCGCCTAAAACAGCTCCCATACTGTCAGCTTTTACAGCATAAAGCGGCTGAGGAAATTTTTGACGGATATTGTGGGGCGTGTCTGCATCCAACAGGCCGCCTTTCTGCATCAGTGCGATTTTATCGCACAGCGCCGCCTCATCCATGTAAGGTGTGGAAACCATAATCGTCATGCCTTCGTTTCTCAGTTTTATCAGCATGTCCCAGAATTCCTGCCGGGAGACCGCATCCACCCCAAAAGTAGGTTCATCCAAAAACAGAATTTCGGGCTTGTGTATCAGGGCGCATGACAGCGCCAGCTTTTGCTTCATCCCTCCGGAGAGTTTTCCGGCATGGCGGTCTTTAAACGGTTCTATCTGCTCATAAATATCGCGGATAAGATGATAGTTTTGATGCACTGTTGTGCCAAAAATGCGGGCATAAAAATTAAGGTTTTCTTCTACGCTCAAATCCGGATATAAGGAAAACCTGCCGGGCATATATCCGGCTATTTTGCGGATTTCCTTAAAGTCCTTTACTGTATCGTACCCCAACACTTTTGCATGGCCTTTGGAGGGGAAAAGCAATGTAGTAAGGATACGCATAAGGGTGGTTTTGCCAGCCCCGTCAGGGCCTATTAAGCCAAACAAGACTTCGTTTTCCACTTGCAGGTTGACACCCGAAAGCGCCTGGAATCCGTTGTATGATTTGTGTACGTTTTTTATGCTAACCGCTGCTTCCATGATTTATTCAGCCCTTGTCCACCAGGAAGTTCGTCCAATGATTGATACGCCAATGTATCCGCGCACCTTGAGTTTATCGGGTGAGGTCAGTTTCAGATAGCAATCATAGGTTTTGCCGCTTTTGGGATCGTAGATTTCACCGTCTTCCCAGAGACCGTCGCCCTCATAAACGAAATCCTTCATAAACACCAGTCCTTTCAAAGCCCGGTTTTGCTTGTCTTCATCCGGGTTTTCGGCGTCGAGTTTGGGTTCTCCCGTTTCCGGATCGAGGGGTTCTTTGAGCCAGACAATCTTCGCAAAGTATTCGCCATCGTCTCCGTAAATCTCAAAGCGGGCGTCCTTTTCTTCGTTATACCAAACTCCGGTAACGGCATCTGCGTCACTCTGCGCCAGCATCAGAAGCGGCGTTATCATCACAAAAAGTAAAAAACTGATTTTCTTCATAACAGTAATATTTAAGTTAAAAAATTCCAAATTCCAAATTCCAAATTCCATCCCGAAGCTTCGGGACCAAATTCCATACTGATATTTATTGTGCTAAAGAAATCATTAGTAGATTCATTCTGGTTCACAGATTCAATTTTATTATCAATAAACTCGGGATCAAAAATTGACTTCTCCGGGCATACCAATTTTCAGCGAACCATCGTTGGGTACTTTCACCTTTACGGCATAGACCAGTTTTACGCGCTCTTTTTTGGTTTGGATGACCTTGGGCGTAAACTCTGCATCATCAGCAATCCAGCTTACCGTTCCTTTTAATTTGCGGTTGCTTTCACGGTCCTCATCAATCAGCACTTCCACTTCCTGCCCCACTTTTACATGAGGCAATTGGGCGCCACTAACATACACTTTTAATTCCATATCGTTGAGGCGGGCTATTTTGTAAAGGGATTTGCCGGCTGTAACCAGCTCTCCCTGCTCTGCAAACTTATTGATAACCGTTCCCTTTACGGGATTTTTAATGAGTGCATTCTCAATTTTATCAGACAACTGCATCAGTTTTACATCCAGCACTTCCATCTCAGCATAAACACCCTGCTTTTGCACTTTGGTAGCTTTCATTTGTTTTTTTGCCAGCTTCACTTTTCCCTCAATATCGTCAAGCTTCTGCTGGGTCGCAGCCTTATCCTGCATCAGTTTTTTTACCCGGTTGAGGGTAATCTCCAGGTTTTCGAGCTGTTGTTGCTGAACCGCCATTTCAGCATTCAGGTTGCTGAGACGGGTTTTTACAGCCTGCTTCTGGGCTTTGATTTCCCTTCGGTTGAGATGCAGCGCAGTAGTGTCGGTATAGCCTACAACCTGCCCTGCTGAAAGCTCCTGGCCCTGCGAAAGGTTAAACTCCTCCAGTTCTCCCTGCGACTGAGCTGCCACAATAACCTCTACTGCTTCAAAATTTCCGTAGGCATCTGATTTTTTATCGGACTCATCGCATGACGCAGCGAAAGCAGCAAGCAAAACCGATATTATGATGATTTTTATTGATTTCATTGCTTTCTGTTTTTATTGTTTGGTTTTACCTAATGTAAGATGATATTCTACCTTTGCTTTTTCGAGCTGAATCTGATGCAACTCATAATTGAGTTGTGCATTTTTCTGGTTATTGAGCTGGTCGATAAACTCTGCCGGAGTGATGGTTCCGTTTTTGAGTTTGGAAGCGTGGCTTTCTACAATTCCCTTATAAAGTTCCAGAACTTTCAGGTCTTCCTGAGTCATTTCCCTGTAGTCATCGATCTCCGATTGCTTTTGCAGGAGGCTTACATTTAAGTTTTGTTCAAGGGCTTCTTTTTCCTTTTGCAGGATGCGTTGATTGAAAGACAAGATTTTCTTTTCATCTTCAGCTTTTTTCCAGTTCCATAGTTCCCAGGTGACTTTTGCTCCAACAACCCAATAGCTGTTAAACTCATCGCTAAGCATATTGAGGGCTGGTTTTCCGTAGCCTGCTGTACCGAAAGCCGCCACTTTAGGACGGTATAGCTTATCCTGAAGCGATCGGTTGTGATCGAGTTGTGTAATTTGCATGTCGAGCAGCTTCATTTCAGGGCGCGCCTCAAAGGAGTTTGCTTCCGGAACATTATATTGCGGCACGCTGAGTTTGCGCGAGGCAGGAAGGGACTGACCCGTCAGCTCTTCGAGAATAAGAAAAGATGTTTTCCGGTTTCTCTCCAGTTGATTGATTTGGTTGTTGAGTTTCACCAGCTCCACTTTAATCAGGCTGGTGTCTGATGGTATAGCCGAGCCGTTTTCCACAGCCGACCGTATTTGCGAAAGCTGTGCCTGAAGTTTCTCTCTGATAATGCGAAGCTGATCTTTTTGCTGCTGCATCAGCAAAATTGTAAAATACGTTTTTGCTACACTTTCCTTTACCTGCAGCATAGTTACCTCAATCTGCTGCTTGTTTATCTCTGCCGACATTTCCTCCATTTTTTTGGAGGTTTTTGTGATTCCTCCGTCATAAACTGTCTGCGACAGGTTTAATGCCGCTTTATACTGGTCTTTGTCCGGCGAGGGAATATCAACATTCATTCCCGGCACGTCCAGGTCTACCTGGGTAACACCAGATTGATAGGTGGCTTGTCCCTCAAAGCCAAGCTGTGGCAGGAAGTTTTTATCGAGCTGCTCCAGCCTGAGCTGCAGGCTTTTGTCAAGCAACACCTTTTCGCCTGTTTTGGGATGATTTTCCCCGGCCCACTGAAAGCACTGGTCCAGTGTTAAGATTTGCGCAAAAGCAACGGTGGCTGTCATTAACAGGAGCAATAAGCTTATTAGTTGTCTCATTGGCTTGTTATTGTTTTTTTATGGAATTCATAATAAAATCGGCCACATCGGTTTTTCTTCGCTCCATCGTTTCGTAAAACGCCTCGCCATCGCCCTCATAAATGATGGTGGTGATAATTGGCCGGCCTACGAAAGGAAAAATACACAGCGAGATGGTGTTCATCAGCAACTGCCGTGGATCAATTTTGCGGATTTCACCCTCAGCTATTTCTTTTTCGATGACCTGTAAAAAAGGACGAATATCAGGAAGGTTTTTGCTCACAAGCAATTGCAGCGATTCGGGGTCTTTGTTTAGCTCGTGAATGACAAACTCAGGAATATATGGGTTCTGAATCAGGCTGCTGATGTAGGCTTCTGAAAACTTTCTCACGGCTTGTTCTACCGAAAATTCCCCGCTGAAAATTTCGCGCATCTCATTAAAAGTAGTTCTGAGAACACGCGAAAACACTGCTTCAAACAGTTTTTGCTTACTTCTGAAATAGTAGTGCAGCAACGCTTTGTTGATGCCTGCCTCATCCGCTATTTCCTGCATCCGGGCTCCATCCATTCCTTTCCGGATAAAAACCGCTTTGGCAGCCTCCAGAATCACCACTTCCGTTTTTTTATCTTCACCCATCAGTTTAACTTTTCGATTTAACTATATTGTTTAACCGTTTGGCAAATATAGATCGCTTTAATAGGAAAAATCAAGTGTTTTTTCAGGAATTTCAAAAAAAAAGACATTATGTGTTGAATGTGTTTGCTTTATGGAATCGGTTTTTTAACACCTTTTGTAAGGATATGGGAGCTTACGTTGGAAAATGGGCTATTTCACTCGGTGTTTTAGGAATGTAGATTTTATAGTGCAGATATCGGCATACCTTCAAAAAATACATGTGAAGTTGTTCTACCAAAAAAGAAAAGCACCCTGTTAGTGTTTCCACTATCAGGATGCTTTCATAAATATTATATGTTTTCCCTTCTGCGCTAGTTGATGATGGTGGTTGTATTCCATCCGCTCCAGTCGCTATATATTCCCTGAATTTCAACTTTTGCTTTGGAGCGAAGTGTGCTGAAACCACCAGGCGCATCTTCTGTGCCAAGCGGATATTTGTAGCTGCCGTCGTCATCGGTTTCAAGTTCACCGGTGGTGAATTCTCCGTCCCATACCCATTCACCATCATTTAACTCGGCATAAATCTCAATCATGCTGGCCGATTCCGATTCATCTTTGATGTGGATGTAAACAATTTCATTATCATGGTCACTGCTTACGCCAGTAATTTCCGGTGCCGGACGGTCAATCGGGTCGGGTCTGCGCGGTGTTACGCTGTGTTCGTAACTTTTGTGTACATCACCCTCATAGGTTATGGCAGCAATGTAATAGGTGTATTCCTGATCGAAGCTCAGGCTTGAGCTTTCATCCCTGTAATCAAAATGATTGTCCCAGTATGTGATATCATCAGCCAAATCGTATTCTTCGATTAATTCGCCATTTCGATAATACTCAAATTTATCAACAATATCATTAGGATGTTCTTCACCTACAAAGAAATCGAGTTTAATATACCTGACGTATGCGCTGCTGCCTTCCCCGCCAGTCGCTGCTCCCACATCGAGCCAGGGCCTGGCCGGATGTGTGGTAGCGATTTCTATGGTGTCGCTGTACATGCTTTCATAGTTTACAAACATCCGGTAGGTTTTTCCATAGTCAGTTCGTTCGTTCCAATAGGAGGTGTCATTTAAATTGCCTTTAATTCTGTCAAATTCACCACCATCTTCTGAATGGTAGATGCTGTAACCGTATTCGCCATCAGTAACATCCTGAAATGTAAGCTTGACAGATCGTCCGTTATTAGAAGAGAGACTAGCGGTTAAGCCGGGGATTTTTCCTGTAGCTTCCGGTTCGCTGCTGTCATCGTCATCTGTTGAGCAACCCACGAATGAAATGCTGGCAATCAACATCAAATAAATAAATTGTTTCATAAAGTCTGTTTTCATAAATCACTTGTTTTTGAGTTAATTATATTTTTCTTTTGAAATCATATTTTCGTATAGGTATTAACAATAGTTGCAGGCCAGAAAAGAATCTGAAAAAGTATTTACGAAAATCTGTTACGCATTTAATCTTGTTGGGATAGTAATTTTATAAAGATATAAACATGATTACCTATTGAATGCAGAAATTCGACTTTCACAGGACTGAAGATGTCAGCAAAAGAAAAATATTATGAAAAAGTTTATATTCTAGTCATAAAAGTCTAATAATTTGTGAGTATAGATAAATAACTATTTTAACCGCTCGATAAATTTAATCCTACTAAAAAAAAAATTACTCCAAACGATTGATAATAAAATTCTTTTTTGTACTTTAGTATGCTTTAAGAAATTCGGTTTTAACTACAAGTAATAGTCTTTTCTAAATTACAAAATTGATTTAGGATCATCCTATGAGTAAAAAGAGCCGTTCAAGACCACGATTTCGCTTACTTATTCTGCCTCTTGTCATAATTCTATTGATTGGAACAGGTTTATATTTTTTATTTCCGCGCCAAAAAACACTTACCTATTACACCGATAGCGATCAGATTGAATTTCATGACGGAGACTTAATTTTACGAAGAGGCAAAAGTTTCGTCAGTCAGTTGGTCCTTTTAGGAGATAAGGAATCACAATATTCTCATATCGGCATTGTGATTATCCGTGATAACACCCCATATGTAATTCATGCTGTTCCGGGCGAAGCCGAAAATAATGAACCGGAATACGTCAGGATGGAAACCATCCCTGAATTTTTGGATGTAAGCAAATCAGCCGACTTTGCTGTTTATACACTGAAAAATAAATACAAGGGCATTGGAAATAAGGTTGCTGAAAAAGCTTATGAATATTATAAAGAGCAGATACAATTCGATTCTTCATTTAATCTGGAAGACCATTCGCGGCTCTATTGTACCGAACTCGTCTGGTGTGCATATCTATCTGCTGATATTAAATTAACTGGTACTTACGACGAGCTGAAAATTCCTTTTTACAAAGGTGATTTTATTTATCCGAGTAACTTATTAAATCATTCGATATTTAAAAAATTATACCCCCATTAACCATTTAAAATTCAATTTTATGAAACATTCAAACATTATCAAATCATTTTTTATAGCCATCATGGCTATGGGCCTTGCCGTATCTTGCGGTACGAATGCAGACAGCCCGGGAAAAACAGCCAAAGATTTCAGCGAGCTTTTTGCTGATGGTAAAACAGACAAAGCAATGAAAATGCTCAATGGCTATGACGAAGCCTCTAAGGAGGAAAAACAGAAGCTTTCAATGATTATGACTCAGGCTCAGGCTGAACTAGACAAGAAAGACGGAGTTAAGTCTGTAGAAATCTTGAAGGAAGAGATCAATGAAGCCGGAGACAAAGCAGAAGTAACACTAAACACCATCTATGGCAATGATGAGGTTGAAGAGACCACACAAAAGCTGGTCAAAGTAGATGGCAATTGGAAAATTGCCATGGAAAAGTAAG
>JBNJGK010000111.1:0-9964 GCA_051747665.1 Bacteroidota bacterium
GATAAACTCATGAAAGAATTAATTGACAGTCACGTGATAGGATAAACCAAAAACTATGGAAAATAAATCAATATTTGTCTATTGTGAAATCAACGAAGAGGGCAACGTGGCAGATGTCAGCCTTGAACTGCTGACAAAAGGCCGGAAGCTGGCTGATGAATTGCGCACTGATCTGCATGCCATGCTAATCGGTTATAAGCTGGATGAAGCTGTAGAATCAGTAAAAGGGTATGGCATTAACCAACTCTACCTGGCTGACCATAAGTCGCTTTTCCCTTACAGAACCATGCCGCATAGTTCTATTCTCTCAGGATTCCTTGAAAAGAACCGCCCTGAGATTGTTTTGATAGGCGCAACACCTGTTGGCCGAGACCTGGCTCCGCGCATCGCTTCCAAGCTACAGTGCGGCTTAACGGCAGACTGTACCAGCCTTGAGATTGGTGACCATGAAGACAAAAAATCCGGAAAAACATATCAAAACCTGCTATATCAAATCAGGCCTGCTTTTGGCGGAAATATTGTAGCTACGATTATCAATCCTGAAACGCGGCCACAAATGGCAACAGTCCGCGAGGGCGTAATGAAAATGGGGAAACTCAAGAATGCCCCGAAAATGGAAATAACGAGCCTGAAGGCAGAAGATTATTTACAGGAAACCGATGAAGCAATAAAAATTGTTGAGCGTCATATTGAGGCACAGAAAATCAACATCAAAAACAAGCAAATCCTTGTAGCAGGTGGATATGGAGTAGGCTCAAAAGAAAACTTTGCCCTGTTGCATGAGCTGGCAGAAGTGCTGGGTGGAGACGTAGCTGCATCAAGAGCCGCCGTAGATGCCGGTTTCGCTGAGCATGAAAGGCAAGTAGGACAAACCGGGGTTACGGTAAGGCCAAAGCTCTATATTGCCTGTGGAATTTCAGGAGCGGTGCAACACCGCGCCGGAATGGAACAAAGTGCCAAAATCATTTCCATCAATACCGACCCGCATGCACCTATCAACAGCATCGCCGACTACACCATTAACGGCACTGTAGAAAGTGTGATTCCCAGAATGATTAAATATTATAAAAAGAATACCAAATAGCACCGGCTGTTTAAAATATCAATGACTATGGATAACTTTTATATTGATAATAAAAACTTAAAATTTCATTTGATGCACCCTGACATGAAAGAATTGGTCAGGATAAAGGAAAATGATTTTGAGGATAAGGATAAGTATGATTTTGCGCCGATGGACTATGAAGACGCCATCGACAGCTATGACAAAATTCTGGAAGTCATAGGTCAGCTCAGTGCAGAAGTGCTTGCAAAAAATGCCGCTGACGTGGATGAAGAAGGTGCAAAGATTGTGGACGAGCGTGTAGTTTACGCTAAAGGCACACAGGAAAACCACGAGGCGTTTACTAAAGCCGGACTCTATGGCGTTACGCTTCCGCGGGAATATGGGGGTCTGAATTTTTCTATCATTCCTTACGTGATTGCTGCTGAGCTGATTGCCCGGGGAGATGCCGGATTTGCCAATATCTGGGGCTTGCAGGATTGCGCGGAAACCATCAACGAATTTGCAGAAGAAAACCTGAAAGAGGAATATCTGCCCCGCATTAATCAGGGACAAACGGCTTCTATGGACCTGACAGAGCCCGATGCCGGCTCTGATTTGCAGAATGTACAGCTTAAAGCGACCTATAACGCCGAAAAGGATATTTGGTATTTAAACGGCGTGAAACGGTTTATTACAAACGGAGACTCAGATATAGCTCTGGTATTGGCACGCTCAGAAGACAGTACCAAAGATGCCCGGGGACTTTCGCTGTTTTTGTTTGACCGGCAGGATGGAGGCATGCAGGTGCGACGTCTGGAAAACAAATTGGGTATAAAAGGTTCACCAACATGTGAATTGGTTTTTAAAGATGCGCCGGCACGTTTGATCGGAACCCGAAAAATGGGACTTATCAAGTATGTGATGACCCTGATGAACTCGGCAAGGCTGGGAGTAGGTGCACAGTCTGTGGGAATAGCAGAAGCTGCTTATCGCGAAGCTGTTAAATATGCCAAAGAGCGTGAGCAGTTCGGCAAGTCCATCAACAATTATCCTGCTATTTTTGAAATGCTGACTACCATGAAAGTGAAAACAGATGCGATGCGGAGCTTACTTTACGAAACCGCACGTTCTGTGGATATGTATAAAAGCCTCGGAGCGCTCTCAGAAAAGCGTGGCTTAGAAAAAGAAGAAAAGCAAAAGATGAAGCATTACAACCGCAGGGCCGATGTGTTAACACCACTCCAAAAGCTTATCAACAGCGAGTATTGCAACCAAATTGCGTATGATTCTTTGCAGATTCACGGCGGAAGTGGTTATATGAAAGACTTCCCGATAGAACGGATTTACCGTGATGCCCGGATTACTAACATCTATGAAGGAACTTCGCAACTTCAGGTTGTTGCCGCTATTAGAGGAATCAGCAATAAAGCTTACATGAACATCATTCGCGAATATGAAGCTGTTGAAGTAAGTTCAGACCTGGAATATCTGCGCAAAACGCTGACCAAAATGACAGACCAGCTCGAAAAAGCCGTAAAGCGTATCCAGGATGAGGAAGATACAGAGTTTACGGATTTTCATGCCCGCAGATTGGTGGAAGCTGCAGGAAATATCATTATGGGGCATTTGCTTGTATTGGATGCCAACCGCGATGCAGAGTATAAAAAGTCAGCGGATATTTTTATCAAAATGGCACGCGCTGAGAACATCAGTAAAGTAGGTTTTATTAACAACTTTACGCAACGAGACATCAGCGAGTTTAAGCATTAAAAAAATGGTTTTTAAAATCTATGACGAAATGTCATAAAACATAGAAGTAATTCGGCGTTATTTGGAATGGCGCCGGATTTTTTTTGAATAAAATTCAGGTATTGATTAGGGTCAATATGTGAAACAATTACAAATAAAAACGCAGGAATTGGTTTTAAACCCCCAATCCTGCGTTTTTTTAGGTTGAACACGTTTTAGTTCTTCGCTTCGAGCTGCTTGTGTTCTTTCTCTACTTTCAACGTTAGCTCATTCTCTTTTTCTTCCTTATCCAGGATAATAACATCGTTGTTTTCCAGTTTTGTCTGGATAATCTCATCTGCCAGCTTATCTTCAACATACTTTTGAATGGCTCGCTTAAGCGGACGAGCTCCAAATTGCTGGTCCCAGCCTTTCTCCACCAGGAAGTTCTTGGCGGCATCTGTAAGTTGCAATGTATATCCCAGGTCTTTTACACGCTGATAAAGTCCTGTCAGTTCAATATCAATAATTTTATGGATATGCTCTTGTTCAAGAGAATTGAATATAACCACATCATCAATACGGTTCAGGAACTCAGGTGCAAAAGTCTTCTTGAGCGCGTTTTCTATAATGCTTCGCTCATGCTCTGTACGACCTTCCTGACGTGCTGAAGTACTGAATCCCATTCCCTGGCCAAAGTCTTTCAACTGGCGTGAGCCAATGTTGGAAGTCATAATAACAATCGTATTCTTAAAATCCACTCTGCGGCCTACGCTATCCGTTAATACACCATCGTCCAGAACTTGCAGCAATAAGTGATACACATCCGGGTGTGCTTTTTCAATCTCATCCAGCAAGATGATAGAGTATGGCTTTCGCCGGATTTTTTCCGTTAGCTGTCCGCCCTCTTCGTATCCTACGTATCCCGGAGGAGCTCCAATCAGACGACTTACAGCAAATTTTTCCATATACTCACTCATATCAATGCGTATCAACGCATCTTCACTATCAAAGAGATACCTGGCCAATACTTTCGCAAGGTGCGTTTTTCCAACACCTGTTGGACCAAGAAAGATAAAGCTTCCGATGGGCTTGTAAGGGTCCTTCAGTCCGGCACGGTTTCTCCGTATGGCCCTGACGATATTTTGAAGGGCCTTATCCTGACCCACAACCAGGTCTTTCAGCTCGTCTTCCATTTTTACAAGCCTTTCTGTTTCATTTTGAGCAATACGCTGTACCGGTACGCCGGTCATCATAGCCACTACTTCAGCAACATTATCTTCTGTTACGGGCTCGCGGTTTATTTTAGACTCTTCTTCCCAGCTTCGTTTTTCACTCTCCAGCTTCTCCTGCAATGTGCGCTCCTCATCGCGGTAATTCGCAGCAAGCTCAAATTTTTGTTGCGTAATGGCTTCGGTTTTATTCTTCTTGGTTTCTTCAATCTCTTCCTCAATCTTCACAATAGAATCAGGAACATGAATGTTGTTAATGTGAACGCGGGCCCCTGCTTCGTCCATAGCGTCAATAGCTTTATCGGGCAGGAAGCGGTCAGACATATAACGTTCTGTTAGCTTCACGCAAGCCTCAATAGCATCATTATCAAAGTTGACCAAATGGTGGTCTTCATATTTTTCCTTGATATTATTGAGGATTTCCTTGGTTTCATCCACTGTAGTAGCATCAACGATCACTTTCTGAAAGCGGCGCTCCAGCGCTCCGTCTTTCTCAATATACTGGCGGTATTCATCCAGCGTAGTTGCCCCGATGCATTGTATATCTCCACGGGCCAGCGCCGGCTTGAACATGTTGGAGGCATCCAGTGAACCGGCTGCATTTCCGGCGCCAACAATAGTGTGAATCTCATCAATAAACAGAATGATATTCGGGTTCTTTTCCAGCTCATTAATTACGGCTTTCATCCGCTCCTCAAATTGTCCGCGATATTTTGTTCCTGCAACCAATGAAGCGAGGTCGAGCGTAAAAATGCGTTTGTTAAAAAGTGCACGAGACACCTTTCGCTCTATAATTCTTATTGCCAATCCTTCAGCTAAAGCTGATTTACCAACACCCGGTTCTCCGATTAGGATTGGGTTGTTTTTCTTGCGACGGCTTAAAATTTGAGCTATACGTTCAAGTTCCTTACCTCTGCCCACAATCGGATCAAGCTTTTTCTCCTCTGCAAGGCGGGTTAAATCGCGGCCAAAGTTATCTAAAACCGGAGTTTTGGATTTGGGATCGCCCATTTTTTTCATGCTTCCGCCAAACGACTTGCCTTCTTCAGGATCATCAGTAGGATCGCCCATTTCATTGCGTGGAGTTTCCTCTGCACCTGTTTCTTCGGTTTTTTGATTAGAGGAAAGCGTTTTCAACTCTTCCTTAACATCGGTATAATTTACTCCGAATTTTTCGATCATTTGTGTTGCCAGATTGTCTTTGTCTTTCAAAACTGCTAATAATAAATGTTCTGTTCCTATTAAATCACTTTTAAACTGTTTTGCTTCCAGAAAAGTGATTTTTAAAGCTTTTTCCGCCTGTTTAATCAGCGGGATTTGTTCTACTTTGGTATATTCTGAACGAGTTGGCTGCTCTATAGCATGTTCCACCCGGTCTTTCACTTTGCTGAGCTCCACGCCTAAATATGTAAGAATGCGCACTGCTGTGCTTTTCTCCTGGCGAATAATACCCAACAACAAGTGCTCTAACCCAATATAATTGTTGCCAAGCCGCAATGCTTCCTCACGACTGTAACTGAGTACATTTCTTGCGCTTTGCGAAAATTTTGCTTCCATTGATAATTCCTCTCAATAAATTTTAATTTTATTTTCTTCCCTAATTCCTGCTATGTGCTTATTTTCGATGCTTCCCTATTAACAACATGTAAATTATTATGTTCATTTATTCGTTGATTACAAGCTTTATACAGCACTTTGTCAAAACGTTGTAAAATCATACGATTTTATTATCTCAAACATTATAACAAATATAATGCCTAATCTTGAGGTGTGTTATAATTTCAGTTTTTTTATGCACAATGTGTTGTTAGTAATTTGTCGTAATTCCACCTTCAAAATTTGATGACAAAAGATGATTTTTTGTATCTTCGTGGCTTCGTTACGGAAACTCGTAACAATTTAATTTTGACGGAAATAAGCGAGAAGAAATTATGGAAGAGGGTCGAAAAGTCTACCATGTAGACATCGAAAAACAAATGAAGACAGCTTACATCGATTATTCGATGTCGGTAATTGTTTCACGCGCTTTGCCGGATGTAAGAGACGGTTTAAAACCGGTTCACCGGCGCGTGTTGTTTGGCATGACAGAATTGGGAATTTTAAGTAACCGGGCTCATAAAAAATCGGCCAGAATAGTAGGAGAGGTGTTAGGTAAATATCACCCTCACGGAGACACATCGGTTTACGATTCGATGGTAAGAATGGCGCAGCCCTGGGCTATGCGCTATATGCTGGTAGACGGCCAGGGTAATTTTGGCTCTATTGACGGCGACAGCCCTGCGGCGATGCGTTACACAGAAGCCCGTCTGCAGCGAATTTCAGAAGAGATGACTGCCGATATCAAAAAAGATACGGTAGATTTTCAATATAACTTTGATGATACATTAAAAGAACCTACGGTACTGCCAACGCGCATACCTAATCTTTTAGTTAACGGCGCTTCCGGAATTGCTGTAGGTATGGCTACAAGCATGCCGCCGCACAATCTTAGTGAAGTGGTTGATGGAATCAATGCCTATATCGATAACAGGGATATCACCATTCCTGAATTGATGAAGTTTATCAAAGGTCCTGACTTTCCTACTGGTTGCGTCATTTATGGACATGAAGGGGTGAAAAATGCCTTCGAAACCGGCCGTGGTAGAATTGTCATGCGCGGCGTTTCAGAAATTGAAGAAATGCCTAACGGACGTGAGCGACTTGTGGTTACGGCCATACCTTATATGGTTAATAAGTCGGAGATGATTAAAAAGACGGCTGATTTGGTCAACGATAAGAAAATTGAAGGCATCAGCGATATCCGGGATGAATCTGACCGAAAAGGCATTCGTGTAGTTTACGAACTAAAAAAAGATGCCAACACAAGCGTTGTGCTCAATAAGCTTTATCAGTTTACGCCTTTGCAGTCCATTTTCAGCGTAAATAACATTGCTTTAGTGGGAGGAAAGCCCCAAATGCTAAATCTGAAGGACATGATTTATCATTTTGTGGAACACCGCCACGAAGTGGTAATCCGCCGCACAAAATATGATCTGAATGAAGCTGAAAAACGGGCTCATGTTCTTGAAGGATTGCTCATTGCGCTGGATAACCTGGATGAAATCATTGCCCTGATTCGCGCCTCGAAAACCCCGGACGAAGCCATGAAAGGGCTGATGGAAAAATTTGAACTTTCAGAAATACAGTCGCGGGCTATCCTGGATATGCGGCTTCAAAAGCTTACCGGACTTGAGCGTGATAAAGTAAAAGAAGAGTATGCCGAGATACAGGAGCGCATAACTTATTATAAAAAGATATTGAACGAAGAAGACCTCCGGATGGAAATCATCAAAGAGGAGCTCAGGGAAATCAAAGAAAAATTCGGCGATGAAGCGAAAAGCGAAATTGAGTATGCCGCTGAGGATTTCCGCATAGAAGATACCATTCCTGACGATGAAGTTGTTGTAACAATATCGCACATGGGCTACATCAAGCGTACTTTGCTTTCTGAATACCGTGTTCAAAACAGGGGAGGAAAAGGATCACGAGCAACCAGCACACGGGATGAAGACTTTGTAGAATCCATGTTTGTGGCAACCAACCACAATTACATGCTTTTCTTTACGGAAAATGGAAAATGCTTCTGGATGCGTGTTTTTGAAATCCCGGAAGGTTCCCGCAGCAGCAAAGGCCGTGCCGTGCAGAACTTAATCAACATTGATGCGGACGACACAATAAAAGCTTTCATTAATGTGAAATCGCTGGACGATAAAGAATACATCCAGAATAACTTCATTGTTTTTGCCACAAGAAAGGGAGTAATTAAGAAAACGCCATTGGAGGCATTCTCGCGCCCACGCTCTAACGGCATCAATGCAATTACTATCCGTGAAAACGATGAACTGCTGAAGGCGCAGCTTACCAGTGGCAACAGCAACATTATCATGGCAGCACGCTCAGGCAAAGCTATCCGGTTCCACGAAGATAAAGTGAGGACGATGGGACGCGGAGCCGCCGGCGTAAGAGGCATCAGACTGGAGAATGAACAGGATGAAGTAGTGGGTATGGTTTGTTTGGAAGCTGAAGATGCGGATATTCTGGTTGTTTCTGAAAAAGGCTATGGAAAACGCTCTGCGTTTAAAGACTACAGGGAAACAAACCGGGGTGGAAAGGGAGTGAAAACACTCCATATAACTGAAAAAACCGGTAAACTGGTTTCCATCGACAGTGTAACGGATAAAGATGAAATCATCATCATCAACAAAAACAGCATCATGATCAGAACAGCAGTAGAAAGTCTCCGCGTTATGGGACGGGCTACTCAGGGAGTGCGTTTGATTAAAATGAATCATGGCGATGAAATAGCTGCTGTTGCAAAGGTTGAAATCAGCGAGGAAACCCGCCAGGAAGATGATAAAACAGCTCCGGAAGATGAATCTAAAAATTCCCCGGAAGAAGAGAATTCTTAATAAATGTTAGTTTTGGCAGAGAATTTGTAACAATAAAATTGAAAACATTAAATTTGCAAATAAGCAGGAAATAAACACTGAACTAAACGAATACAGACATGAAAAGAATTGGAATTATTTCGGTACTAATCTTAGCAGGCACCTTTATTTCGATGGCGCAAAATCATAAAGTAGTTAGCGCATATAACCAACTGCGCAACGAAAAACTCGAAAAAGCACTGGAAGCCATAGAGCCTGCCACAGAGCACAAAAAAACCAAGGATGACGCCAAAACGTGGTATTACCGCGGAAACATTTACCTATCTTTGCACCTTACAGAAAAGGAAGAATTTAAAGACTTGGTGGATAACCCGCTCAAAACCGCTTACGACTCTTACAAAAAATCGCTTGAGTTGGATGAGAAGGAAAAGTTTGTTGATGATGTAAATGAAAGAATGCAGTTTGTTAGCGAGCAGTATTTTAATAAAGGGGTGAACACCTATAAGGAGAAAAAATACGAAACGGCATCAGAATCATTCGAAAGGGCTGCTGAAATTGCCCAGGAATACATGCAAATGACAGACACAACTGCGTTGTATTATACGGGCAATAGCGCAGATTTGGCTGGAAATAAAGAGCGGGCATTAAAATACTATAAAAAAGCCAAAGAATTAAATTTTGATAATGCTAGCCTGTATACGTCTATGACCAGATTGCATACTGCCTTAGGCGACACAGCTAAAGCGCTGGAAGTAGTAAAAGAAGGTAAAAAAAGGTATGATGATAACTTTGAAATTCTGATTGCCGAAACCAATATTTACCTGGCACAGGGCGATGCTGAAAAAGCTTTGGAGAATCTGAAAGTAGCAGTGGAAAAAGACACCACCAATCCTGAAATCTGGTTTGCGGTTGGAACCAACTACGACAACATGATGAAGGAGCAGGAAGAAGACAGCATCAAAAGATTAATGATGGAAGAAGCGGTTAATGCCTATGAAAAGGCACTGGAGCTTAAACCAGATTATTTTAAGCCGGCCTTTAACTTAGGGGCAATATATGTAAACCGTGCTGCAGAACTTCAGAGTATGGCCAATAACCTGCCTCTGAGCGAAACTGAAAAGTATGAGAAAATGAAGAAAGAAGCTGACAGCATGTTACAAAAAGCGATGCCAATGCTCGAAAAAGCGCATGAAATTGATCCGGATGATGTGAATACCATGAACTCGCTTAAAGAAATATACGCGCGACTAAACAAAAAAGAAAAGCGTGAGGAGATATCCAAAAAATTAGAAGAAGCTACACAATAAACAAGAGTCAATTAGTCAGAAAAGCCTGGAATTTATCCGGGCTTTTTTTATGGATGATAATTAGGAATGAGTTCTGTTTGATAAGTTCATCTGTTACTAAGTTTGTAAGTTATCAGTTTGAAACATTAGTTTATTATTCACAGCAAGCAAAGAGCATAATAGGAGTGTAAATACAGTTGCATGCTAATTTCTCTAAAAAATCATTTTCTCATAAAATATTGATAA
>JBNJGK010000112.1:0-9953 GCA_051747665.1 Bacteroidota bacterium
CTTAACGGTTCTTATAGAAAATTGGCTTAAATAGTTTTATAGGAGAAAGAAGTATGATTTTTATTTTTGGAGTAAATGATGGCAAAGTAGAAGAGAAGCAAACCAACCGCATGGAAACCTGCGGCAGGTGTGGGAATACTACACGATGGATAGCGGCAAAGCAATCTATGAAGGCAAGTCTTTTTTTTATCCCGGTTTTCCCGATAAAAACGAAATACTACTATTATTGTCCGGTGTGCCGGGATGGATACCAGATTTCAAAAGAAGAATATGAACGCATGGTTTAGTTCATTTTATTTTGAAATAGCTTTTCCACAGTCTTTCGTTGCTGAGAATATCATAAAACGATTCAATGTACCTCAAGCTTCTTTTCTTTTCTTTTTCAGGCAACAACTTGTTGTTTTCAATCAAAGCATACACATCCTGCTCTGCTTTCTTAAACTCTTTAGCTGCCCGGCGAAAAACTTCTATGTCTGCATCTTTTCCGATATAGTGTCTTTGCGTTACATTCTTAATAGGATAGTCAGGGTGGGGTGTAGCATAAGCGGTGTTTACGAACCCGCTCCAGTCAAAATCATAGGGAACAGCTATACGCTTTCCTGCTGACTCCATGGCTTTTGTGTTGTGATTTTGATAGGCGCTCCAGTCGGTATTGCCAATCATAAACTGGAAAAGGCTCAGGCGCGTAGCCTGGTAGTCATCAAGCCATTTAAGGTTAAAGTGCTCGCTGGCAATTTTTTCTGAGCCTGTGCGTCGCCGCAGCTCGCGTGTGCGTTCAATAAAGAAGGTAAAATGCGTGTCAAGGGTGTCTTTGGCATGGATATCAACATAGGTAATAAAAGCCGGCCTTACCATAAAAGAGGTGTCTGTTAGCGCATTGAAAAAACGATAGCATAAATACTCCTTAACCACATAAGCCTGTCCGCGAGCTTTTCTTCTGCATTGAGTGACAATTTTTAGCTTGGTAATGTCTTCGAAAGGAGTGCCTGCATTTTTTTGCGGAAATTTAACAGAAAGCGGCGGGAAGGTGCAGTTGCTGGGGTCTCTGCGATAATGTCCGCGCGGCTCTGTTTTCACGGGTATGAGGTGTGTATCTCCTGTGGCGGATTTGTATTTCAGGTGGCCGGACTGACGATCGTCAAGGGTCTTTACTTCTTTGAGGATTTTTTCAAAATCCGTTTCCAAAATCAGATATAGAGGTTCCTGACTTCGGAAAAGTGGCTTGGGTGGTTCTTGTCCGCTTAAAAAAGCATTGAAAAAAAGCCCTAACACCAACAAAAGTATTTTCATCGGTTTTTGCCTGAAATATAAGGAAATATCTCCAGATAAGATAAATCTGTTTTCGATATAAGGGCAAATTCATCTGAGATGCCCTTAAAAACCCCAGTTATTTATTTTGTAAATCCGTGAAGTCAATGAAAAATGCAGAAAGAGACGGTCTAAAAAAGACGCTGACGAGTTTGCAGATGCAATCGGGTCAGTTAAAATCTTAAAGCAGGAACTTTTGAGCTTACTAAACTCTTGAAAGTGTTTAAGTTAAGATTTTATCTTTGCAGCGCCTCTTTGGGGTGACCATAATAGAATGCCAAGCTATCGGAATTTTACTGGTTCCTGATTTTATTTCCGAGTACAAACCCGAAAATCCCGGTGATGAGTATGCCGATGGTGGTTTGAATCATATTCATAAAGTCGAGGAAGGGCGATATGCCCTGAACTTCTCCAGGCGTCATAGCGACCATGTTTTTCAGGCTTATCATCAGCGCCATGAAATAATCGCCAAGGTTAATCTCTGAAGTAGAAAAGTAGATATAGGCAAAAACGAAGACCATCAAAATATACGTAAGAATCATTTTGCGCATGCTTTCGCCGTATCCGAAAAACACATCCTTAAACAGGTTAAACAGAATCTGAAAGCTCAGTGATATTCTTTTGAAAAATCCTGTTTTCTCCTGGCTGAAGAGCTCTAAAAGCATCCGGTTTCGCTCCATGCGCTTGCCTTTCACATAAGCCCAGTTAGAATCGCCAAGAAACCCTTTGCTGAGCCATAAACCATTTAAGGTTTTGTAGATTTCCTCAGCATCATTGTAACGCGCTTTCAGCGAATTTTTATAATCCCACTCAGAGAGTTTTTCTTGTTCATTTTTCCTGATGCCGGGCCCATGTTCCTGCCAGTCACGCAGAAATTGCTCATACTGCCTTTTCTTTTGTTGCAGGAGCCTGCCTTTATACAGGTTGTCTTTTCTAATAACGGCCCCTTCGTCAAAATAGCTGTAATACAGGCTGCAATCCTGAAAGAGCGATTTCCTGAAAATAATGATACCGATGAAAAAAGTCCGGTAAAAATCGGAGTTGGAAACCAAGGCTTCCTCAAAGGTTCCGAAATGAATTTCAGCATACCTGAAATCCGTCCAGTTGATTTGGGTTTTCCGGAAGCGGCATTTATACAACATGCATTTTTTGAAAGAAACTTTTTCTATTGTGGTTTCTTTTCCGTCAAAATCACAATTCCGGATATCGGCATAATCAAAAAACACATTATAGAATGTAGCCTTCTTAAAGTCAATGTTTTTAATCACTTTAGCCTCATTTTCCTGATTGCAGAAGGTTACATTTTCGAGGTGGCACCCTGAAAAGTCTAATCCGGATACGTCTACACCGGAAAGGTCGGCATTTTTGATTTCTCTCTGCTCAATAGCGCGGGCCAGTTCTTCTGAGGTCATCATATTTTATTATTGCATTACAGATTTCTTAAAAACCTGAAATTTAGTAAAAAATATTTTTACTACGCGGGTTTAGTGTAGGTTTTTATCGTTGATGAGAGTGAGGAAACCCTGTTTCCGATTGTTGATAAACGGACTTTCTCTTTTTTTTGCTATTAAGGATTTTATCCGAGTCCAGGAAAACAGTGCGCCTTGAAGAACTTTTGATCTCTGTATCAACATCCAATTTCTGGCAATAAAACGCATTTGCTGCCGTAATATAGTTTTAGTATCTTTGTAGAAAAAACAGCGTGAAAGAAGAAAATAAGCTAAATATTGAAAAATTGAAAGAGGAGTTTAATGATATCAAATATCTTTCCACAAAAGATATTGCTGCGTTTTATCGATCATTTGATCCAACGCTAAAAAAAACAACTATTAACTGGAGAATTTATAAATTGGTTGAAAAAGGGGTTTTGAACCGAATTGGCCGGGGAAAATTCTCTTTTGGTTCTGGCAAAATTTATGTACCTGAAATTAGCAGAAAAGAGAAACTAATATTCAATAAACTAAAAGCTGAGTTTCCTTTTGTTGAAATTTGTATTTGGAATACAAAAGCACTAAATGAATTTATGCAACATCAACCAAGGAATTTTCATGTGATTGTAGAAGTGGAAAAAGAAGTGACGTTATCCGTTTTTTATTTTCTCAAAGAATTAAATTACCTTGTATTTGTTGAACCGACAGAGGAAATAATGGAAAAGTATTTGCCTTTAGATAAAGAAGCAATAATTATAAAACCTTTAGTTTCTGAATCGCCGCTACAAAAATCAGGCAATACAGTGACGGTTTCTTTAGAAAAGCTGTTGGTTGATGTTTATTCTGACAAGTCTGTTTTTGAAGCTCAACAAGGGGCTGAACTCAGTACCATTTTTAAAGAAGCGTTTAGCAAATATACACTAAACCAAAGTAAGATGCTTAGGTATGCCAGCAGGAGGAGAAAGAAGGAAAGTTTGACTAAATATATCGAACAATTCTACTAATCAATGGAGCAAATTTTATGGCAATTAACAACGATTTGCTACCAATTTACAGAACATGATAGATCAGGATAGAATAAATATTAGTTGGATTAATAAGGTATCAGAACAAAACCGAAAAGTTGACAAAATCCTTGTTGAAAAAGTTATAAGAGCATTTCAGCTACTTGAAGGATTGATAAAGCAGAGAATACCATTTGTTTTCAAAGGAGGAACGGCACTTATGCTTCAGATGAATTCCTCAAAAAGATTATCTATTGATATTGTATTGCCGACGAAAGTCGTCGGAATGGAAGGTATGTTGCAATTCATAGTTAAGGAACAAGGATTTAACAGAGTTGAATTGCAGCAAAGAAGTATGGATTCTAATATCAATAAGGAACATTATAAATTTTTTTACACGCCAATTCATAAATCCAACAGAAATGAGGAATATGTTCTCCTTGACGTTCTATTTGAAGAAATCGGTTATGCTAAAGTGATTGAGATACCAGTGACATCGACATTTGTTCCGGATGTTGGCAGGCCTTTGCTTGTTAAGGTTCCTAGCCTTGAAGATATGTTGGGGGATAAATTAACGGCTTTTGCTCCAAATACGACAGGTATTCCGTATTTCAAAAAGAAGGACAGCCGGAGCATGGAAATTATTAAACAGTTATATGATATTGGAATTATATTTGACGTAGTTAATAATTTAGAAGTTATAGAAGCTACTTTCATCAATTTTGCTCTCAAAGAATTGGCATACAGAGAAGTTGAAGAACTAACAGAGAAAGATGTATTGGAAGACATTTATCAAACCTCATTGTGTATTGTAACAAGAGGTGCAGATGGTCAAGGAGATTTTGAACAATTGCAATCAGGCATTCGAAGAATAAGAAACTATATTTTTTCAGAAAACTTTCATTTGGATAAAGCAATAACTGTAGCATCTAAAGCCGCCTACATCGCATCATTGATAAAATATGGCTCCAAAGAAATTGAAAGGTTTGAGAAGCCGATAGACATTAAAGATTTGCAGATTGGAAAACCTCTGAATATCAAGCTAAACAAGCTGAAGAAATCCAATCCTGAAGCATTTTTCTATTGGTTTAAAATTTATGAATTGAAAAAGTCGGAATAGAGTGGAATGTCAGTTTAAAGATGACACAATAATCTATTTCCTTTTCCATAAAAAGCTACGGATCAGCATTGCTACCTCTTTTATTTCTTACATAATTGCCAGCATCACTCTTTCACAATAAACTTGCCTTTGAGAACCTTTGTGCCAAGTGTTATTTTGTAAAGACAGATACCGGTTTGCAATCTGTTTGTATTTAAACTTATAACTCTGTCACTTGCCTTTATGGCATATGACTGCTCCATAACCCGCCGGCCCTCATTATCGAAAACTTCGAGCTGGCCTTCTCCTTCGTATTGGAAATTCCAACTGATATGCAGTTGTTCTTTAACCGGATTGGGATAAACCCTTGCCTGTTGTCCTTCGCCTTCTATTTCGGGGACATCCACATAAAATTCTCCAAATTTGTTCCTGAGGATATTATGCATGAGTTCCTGTCCTGCTTCCTGTTCAAGATAATAGAACGGGACGCCGGTGAGGAACAGGTTTTTGTTGTCGCCGGGATTAAACAGTCCAACCGGATACCCCTGATAGCTCCCCAGAACAACAGTGCTGTCAAAATCAGAACCATATTGCCATTGGATTTCTGCATTATTCAGCAAATCATATGTTTCTACATAAATTAAAAACTTACTCTCAAGTTTATTTTCATCTACCCTGATTTCCTCCTGAGTTTCTGCATCGGTAATATAATGAAACACGGTGTTTGGATAATTCATCACACTATCCACTAATAACTTTTCTGAAAAGAATTTATGCGGATTTAGTTTAAGGCCATGACCATAGTCATTTTCAAACATCAGTGTGGGCCGATAAAGAGTTAATAAAAGATGGCCTCCAATATCGAGATATCCTCTGAAAATATTCTGGAGGGGTTGGGTTATCCTGAACTCAGGCTCGCGGGATTCATTGTGCAGTATAACAGTTGAGTAATCAGCAAAGAGTTCCATCGATAAATCGGCAGCGGTATCAGCCTGTATCGACGTGACCACGAATCTGTCGGTGAGGTATTCGTAGTATTTGTCGATTGAATCATTGGTAACCCCTGCTAAATTGGTATCTGAAACGTTGACCACAAGTATCCCCTGGTCCATTGGTGCTGTCAGCAGTTTGCCACTTGCTGATGCGGTTAACGACGGGGTGTTGATTGCGGAAATGGCTTCTACCTCGAAAAAGTAATCCTCGTCTGGTTCAAGCTGATTATATACAAGCGATGTATCCTGTACTTCTAATTCTTCAATCCAGTTATCCTTTTCTTTTCCATAACGAACCAAATAATATGATATTTGGGATTTGCTTTTTTTCCATTTTAGCCGGAGAGATTCACCGTTGGGGTCATTTACTACGTAGGCATAATGCATGGGATCTGGCCTTACAGCAGCATCTATAAGAACTCCGGCAGAAAGTTTTACGACTTCAGCGGCAAAATCGAGCTCGCAATTTTCTACCAAATCGGTGGTTGAATGATAATTAGGGCTGAAATCATATTCAGCAAAATACATGGTATTAAATCCGGCATCAGAAAAAGGCCAGTCATCTGTGCGACTATCCTTCGCATCCTTATCATAAAAGATTAACAAATCAGTATACTCTGAAGAGAGGTAGTCAATCCTTTCGAACAACCAATTATCATTATTTTTATCGCTATATGACCTGTTAACGTACAGGCCCTTCCAACCGAGGTCATCGTTGGCAATCATGTCAAGGTTCAGCATATAGTGTACATGCTTTTCCTTTGCGATTAGCTCATCAACAAACTCCTGAGCTCCATCAGTTTCAGCGCTAAGCTTATATTCTTCCGCTGCGAAGGTTACGAAAAGCAAGGTGTAGTATGGCTGTATATTATTCTGTTTGAATACCCTTGCCAACTCCAACACGCCGGCAGATCCGGAAGCATTATCATTGGCGCCAGGTGCCAGATCGTCGTACGACTGCATATTAAAGCAATGACTATCGTGATGAGCACCCACAACTACCACGGTGTCTGTGATTCCCGGAAGTCTTGCTGACACATTGTATTGTGTGGTGTGAAATAAAGAATCGAAATATTGCATGCTATAATCGAAGGGGTGCAAGGCGGTTTCTGAATCATCAAAGCCCATTTCCCGGAATTGTGTTTCTATCCACAAAGCCACCTCATGGCGGTTTTCATTCAGTGCCAGACGCGAGCCAAAATCCTCAAGCCCTTGCATGTAAGACCGGATTTGGTTGGAGTCGACTTGTTGAGTCAACGCTGCGGTCAGCGAATCGAGGTCAATAACCGTTTTTGGTTCTTGTTGCTGAGCGGACAAGCTGCTTATCAAAAAAAGCAGCATAAAGAGGGGAAAAGTAAGTTTCTTCATTGGTTTTTGTATTGAGTGGTTCAGGTTTATAAAGATAGGAATTATTTTTATTGAATCTGGTATTTGGAATTAATTAACTGTCCAATCAATTGTAGCATATTGAAAAATGACTATCTCCACGAAAGGTTTGTTGATCTCAAATAAGGAATTTACCGAAAAAATAATCACTTTGATTTTCAAATTTCACCCATCATATCAATGCCCTAAAGATTGGCAGAGTCTTTTAGGCCGCTTAGCAGCGATTTCCACCAATAATTGAAAACAGATTTCTTTTTATCCCTTTCAAATGAAATCGTTCCCTTTTTGAATGATTTGTCATTTTGCAGTTGGTTTTTCTTCACCACAAAGGTATTTGCAAGAAATGATTTTATAGCTTGAGCATTGTTCTTCTTATTCAGTAAAACCACTTTCAGGTTTTCGTATTCAAAAATCACCTCTCCGCTTGACAGGTCATCATCATAAATAAAGTCGAAATTGAGCGTTTTTGTGCTGCCGCTTTTGAATTGCATAAAGGCAACCGGCATTACCATCGGGTTGAATGTATTCATTTTTACCGGTTGCAGTGATCCGGTCACCTGGTATTTTTCAGGATAGCGATTATTAGGAAATACAAATTCAGCTTTAAGTGTCGATTCATTCATTAGCTTTGTGGACACCTCCATCGTGGTTTTTCCGTTTATAAGGCTGTCGGCATTGCTCAGGTTAGAGATGGTCGCATTCACCTGGTAGAATTTGATAATTCCTGCTTTATCTGCATTCTCGCGGTGTTCAGCGTAATCGATGTAAGCGTTTTTTAACAGAACGGTGTCGGTGTGGAGCTTAAAAGGCAAGCTACTGATCATCTCCATGGGTAGTTTGGAGTCTTGCTTTTCAGGAAAAGGCATCCTTTTGTCGCGGAAAGTATGGATTTTCAGCCCGTTCAGTTCTGCTTTCTTAATATTCAGCAGGTTTTCCTTCAGTAATTCATCCAGGTGGGTTTCCTGTAATAATAGGCTATCCAGCGAAATGTCGAACCAGTCGGTTTCAACACCATCCAAACGGGCAATTTCGTATTTGGAATAATTTGATTTAAGACGGATGTTGTGAGCTGTAAAATGCCGGGTATGCGAATCAAAACCGAGTGTGTCGCAATAAGCCCGGTAGCGATTATCTGGTAAAGAGTATTTGCTATTATTTACTGATAAATGAATCCGGTCGAAAGAGCTGTTTTGAAATACAAATTGTTTTGCCGTCGAGTTAATGTCTAAATTCCATAAGCCGGCATTCATCTCTACATAGAAGACCGTATCCTTTTTTGCTGAATCCGTTTCACTCATCATCAGCTTCGCGTTTCTAACTTCCAGTTTTTTGATCCTGATTTTTTTCTTTGCTGCCTTATCAGGAGCTTTTCCGGTATTTTCCGAAATAAATATTCCGGGCTGATCCACAGAAACTTTATTGACTACCAGTAGGCCTTTAAACAGGAGCGGGAGAATATGGATCCCTTTACATTGTATGCTATTTGCATGAATGCTGTCTGTTCCTTCTCTTTCCAGTGTGGCTTGTTTAACTGATATTTTTCGTTGCACCAGGCTCACGTTTACTTCGGGAGGGGCTGAAAAAGTAAAGGAGGAGATCTCGAGATTCTGTATTTTACGCTCAATGAACTTTTTCCCGGCCAGGTTAAGTATCAGCATAAGTGATATCAGAATCAGAAGAATGGCCAAAATTACCGTCAATGGATGCTTAAAGATTTTCAAAGTTAATTGCTGAGTGTTTCTCGGTGTTATTTCTTTTTTACCATCAAAAGAAATACTCCGATAATTAACACTGCGCCACTAACGATAACCGGTGTCCAGTTGGCTTTGCTTACTGCAACCTCAGCGCCCAGGAGGCTGAAACTCTCAGAATCGTTCATCGCTTGCATACCAAATACGATTAGTCCAATGATTCCTAAAATTATTAAAACGATACTTACAATTTTCATGATACATAGGTTTTTGATTAATAATGAGTAAATATAATCAAATAAAGAAGGATACAAAAATTCATTTTTTATTTATGCCGATCCCGGAAACATTATATGCTATTTATGTTTTTAAACTTTTTGTTATTCATCCCTAAAAATTGGTATTCGTCAAAGCCGGTTGCATTTCCTCATAAATCCTTGACGTTGCTCACTATTATTTGCTAACGGCCTCTCAGGCAGGTAGTTTTGCTTCCGAATTGTTTAACCAAAAAGTGTAAAAGTCATGAAAAAGTATTGGATTGTTATCACAGCGATTATTCTATTATTAATTGGATTCGGGATTGAATTCAGCCAGGGCGGCATGATGAGCGCCGGGCAATTTGCCAAAGATTATTTTGCCGCCGGAGACTTTTCCACCGGGATATTTTCGGCAGGCATTTTTTCAATTGGAGTGTTTTCCATCGGGATTTTCTCTATCGGCATCTTTTCGCTGGGGATTTTTAACATCGGGTTGTTTTCTATAGGCCTGTTTGTGCTGGCCTGGCGTAAAAAGCTGCCCTTCTTCAGCAGCAAACCTGATGCAGAGAAGACATAGGAGATATAATCAAAAGAAGAGACGTTAGTTGCGTATGGCGAAGGGAGCACTTCGTAAGCAGAATCTGAAGCAATTACACAAAATTAATTATTAATAAATTTGATGATGGGCGAGGGAGATGGGATTAATAACGATGGGGTCGGTGGTGGTAACGTTGGTGGTGACGTGTCATAGAATGCGGGTGGTGTTCGAGACGCGCGGGTTGGCAG
>JBNJGK010000113.1:0-9859 GCA_051747665.1 Bacteroidota bacterium
GTTCTAAAAGCTTGCAGGCTGTTTTTCAGTATATTCATGAGTTTATTAACGATGGTTTAATTTATCAGAATCCGGCTAAAACATCAGAATGAAATTATTAACCAACGAAAACTTCCCTTTAAAAAGTAATATAGTTCTGGAAGAAAATGGATTTGATGTTCTGTGGATAGGTAGAGACTTTAAAGGATATCATGATCATGAGGTCATGGAATTAGCCATTAGAGAAAAAAGAATGATAATCACTTTTGATAGTGATTATGGAGAGTTAGTTTTCAAACACGGATATCATCCACAAATGGGAGTTATTTATTTTAGATGGGATTCTTTTCTGCCAGAAGAACCTGGGGAATATCTACTACATCTACTTTCAGGAAGGATGATTTTTCGACAAACGCTAACAGTTATTACAAAAAATGAAATAAGACAGCGTAAATACTGACATTACCTTTTGCTAATGAGCCTATCATAGCTTTTTCAGTATTTCCATTGCCTCATCAAAAAATGCAATCGGTTCATTTTCATGGGATACCCTCTGAACAACTTTAGAACTGTCTAAACGTACGAGGTTTGCTGTAGTTACAATCCGGATTGTAAGCTCATCTCTGAGGCTGCGGCTGGCGTTCGAGCTGATTTCAGAAAGGTAACGCTTCACAATCTGTTTGATATCGTCTGATGCCGGCTTTATTTTTTCACTTCCTCTAAATCCCAAAAAGGAAGGCATTTTCGAAACAAGAAGGTTGTTTTCCTTCAGGTTTTCCAAAACATGGTTGTAGGCATTGCTGTGATTCACATAATCAAGCAACCAGCTTCCCGGATTATTTGCGTCATCCAGGTTTTTAAGAAAAGCTACTGAATCATCAATCATGGAATGGCCCGTTTTTTCAGGATTTTTGATAATGAGTTGGTGGTTTTCAAATCCCGTTTTCCCAAGCATAAACGTCTCAAAAATCACAGCGAGGCTTACCCATTTTTCAAGTTCTTCCGGCGTTTTCTGAGGCTTGCCGCTTCCGCTTAGGTAGTTGACCAAAACAATTCTGTGGGGTAATTTCAGGTTTTGCATTTTTCAACAGTAACACTGTGCGCTGAAAATTGTTGAAGCTTTAAAGCCGAAGTTCTGTAAAACCCCGGAAAATCTTATTTTTGCAGTATGGAATCGAAAAGACAAGAAAAAATATCCAAGCTGATTCAAAAAGACATCGGCACTATCTTGCAGCAAAAGAGTGTAGAGCTCGGAAACCCGATGATAACGGTCACAAAAGTAAACGTGACCTCTGACCTGTCCTTTGCCCGGATTTATGTTAGCCTTTTTGCTACGAAGGATAAACATGAGGCCTTAGAGCAAATCAAACTGCACAGCAAGGAAATCCGCTTTGAATTGGGCAAACGGGTTAAGAATCAGTTGCGGAAAGTGCCTGAGTTACAGTTTTTTCTTGATGATTCGCTGGACCACATCGAACGAATTGATCAGTTACTGGATGATGAATAACCAAAGCCAACGGCATGAAATATGATCCAATAAAGCGCACCCTGGGCTCCTTTTTTAATACAAATCCGTTTTTCAGGAAGCTTTTTTACCGCTTGCTGGATGTTTTGCTTTTGCGAACCTGGCACATCAAAAAAGAGGTGAAATCATGGAAAAAGCAACTGCATACAGATGATGTTCACATTCTCGATGCCGGGATGGGGTTTGGTCAATACAGCTATTTTCTGGCCAGACAAAGCCGCACCTGGGACATTAAAGGCGTGGATGTGAAAGAGGAACAGGTGGCCGATTGCAATGCTTTTTTTAATCAAACCGGAATGAATCATGCCCGCTTTGCTTATGCAGATCTAACACAGCTTCAGGAAAAAGAAAACCATTATGATTTGGTCTTGTCGGTAGATGTGATGGAGCATATTCTGGAAGATGAGCAGGTATTTCGAAATTTTCATCACACGCTTAAACCCGGCGGTATGTTGCTGATTTCAACACCCAGCGATAAAGGCGGCTCTGATGTGCATGAGCACGATGAGGAAGGAAGTTCGTTTATCGAGGAGCACGTGCGGGATGGGTATAATATTGACGACATCCAGCGAAAGCTGAAAGATGCCGGTTTTCAAAAGACGAAAGCGCACTACAGCTATGGCAGGCCCGGAAAAATCTCCTGGCGGCTCTCCATGAAGTACCCGATTCTGATGCTGAACGCCGGAAAAATATTTTATATCATATTGCCTTTTTATTATTTGATTGTCATGCCCTTTGCATTGATTTTGAACTATCTTGATGTAAGAGGAGCCCATAAAACCGGTACCGGATTAATCGTAAAAGCATGGAAATAACGTGAAATTCGCACTCTACATAGCAAAGCGTTACTTGTTTTCTAAAAAGTCGCACAACATTATTAACGTAATTACAGGTGTGTCGGTTACCGGCGTTGCTATTGGAACTATGGCTTTGATTGTGGTTTTAAGCGTGTTTAACGGTTTTGAGCAAGTTGTGTCTTCATTGTTCAGCACGTTTAACCCTGACCTTAAGATAGAGACGGTAAAGGGCAAGGTCTTTTCTCAACCGGATATCGACAGCGCTGCGATAACTTCGGTTAAAGGGGTTGCTAATTATGTAGAAGTGATTGAAGAAAATGCGCTTTTGCGAAATAAGAACCGGCAGCATATTGCCACCATCAAAGGCGTAAGTCCTGCCTGGTTAGACGTTGGCGCGCTCGATACCATGATAGTGAGCGGACAAATGGAGCTGCAGAAGGGTAATGCAGACTTTGCCATAATGGGCTATGGTGTAGCTTATTATCTGGATGTGGATATTGCTGAGCTTGAGAATGCCATCCATGTTTATGTGCCCAGCAGTGAGACTTCATCCGTGATGTTGCATCAGGCATTTAATGCCAAAAAGATTTCGCCGGCAGGTGTTTTTAGCATACAACAGGAGCTGGATACCAAATATATGATTGTGCCTATTCGCTTTGCACAAGAATTAACCGGCTATGACCAATCTGTTACGGCCGTGGAGTTGTATCTTGATGAGGATGCGGATAAAAAGCAAGTTGTTCAGGAAATTAAACAGATTGTGGGGCCGGATTTTACGGTAAAAGACCGGTATGAGCAGCAAGCGCTTCTTTATAAGATTATGAAGTCAGAAAAACTGGCTATTTATCTTATTCTTACCTTCATTCTGATTATCGCCACATTTAATTTAATCGGCTCCCTGTCCATCATTATGATCGATAAAAAACAAGATATTTCTTTTTTGTGGAATATGGGAGCAGACAAACCTATGATTAAGCGCATCTTTTATGCAGAAGGTTTATTGATTTCCTTAACCGGCGCGCTTGGTGGATTGGCTTTGGGATTTTTGATTGGATGGCTGCAGCAGACTTTTGGCCTCATTCAGCTTGATACAACCGGTTCTTTCGTAGTACAAGCCTACCCGGTAGATATGAAATTTTCGGATTTTGTGCTGGTTTTTACAACCGTGATGGTTACGGGAATACTCGCCACGCTGTACCCCGTTAATCAAATAGCAAACAGTTATTTTAAGGATAAATACTTCATATACAAAAAATAAACTTGAATTTTTGGATTTTTAGTGATTACTTTGAAGTCATTTTTAAAAAAGATATACAACCATTAAAGATGCGTGGTTGTCTTGCAACTGTTAAGACCATGTTAAAAGCATGTTGTCATCAAACAAAGTGCAATAAATCAGTCATTGCTTGAGGATAACAAAATCAATCAGGAAGAAACAATATTTGGTTATTAAACAATATAAATACAATTTAAACAGATGAAACATTTTACGATGATGGCAGCCATTATCATGTTTGCAAGTTTGGGTTTTGCCCAGAACTTCAGCATTGATTTAGCTGCTGAGAAGCATGCAGAGGAAATCGTAGCCAATGACTACGAGCATTTGAAGATGGAATTCGCTTATGAAGGAATTACCAGTTTTGATGTAAAGACAAAAAAAGGAGAGTTTTCTGAAATTGCTATTCCCAACACCTATTCTATTGGTGAGTTGGGAACGCCAAAACTACCTGCCACCAAAAGATTGATTAAGGTTCCCTTTGGTGCCGATGTCAGCGTAGAAGTGGTTAGTTTTGATAAAGAAGTTTATAACCTGAAAGAAAATGGCATTTCCAAAAAAATCATGCCGGTGCAGCCTTCGGTTTCCAAAAGCGATGACCCGGCAGCCGTGGAGTTTGAATATGATGAGGAAGCATACCAAAAGAATGCTTTCAGCAGCCATGACCTGGCTACCGTTGAAGTACTCGGCACCATGCGTTCAGTGCGCATAGCCCGTTTAGTAGTAGCTCCGGTGCGTTATAATCCTGTAAAAAATGAAATTACGGTTTACAACAACATCAAAGTAAACGTCAGCTTCGAAAATGCCAATATTTCGAAAACTGAAGAAATGGAATCAGCGAAAGCTTCACCCTTCTTTGAAGTAGCTTATGATAAGTTAGTAAACCATCGTTCTGACCCGGACGATTATCCTGACCATCCGGACTTAACCAACTACCCTATTAAATACCTTGTGGTTTCTGACCCGATGTTTGAAGAAACATTGCAGCCTTTTATTGAGTGGAAAACGCAACAAGGATTTACGATGGAAGTAGCTTACACGGATGAAATTGGTGAAAGCTACGATGATGTACAAACATGGGTGCATGACCAGTACAACAACAGCGATGTAACACCCAGCTTTTTGCTTTTAGTTGGGGATATTGATCAGATTCCCATGGAAATGGGCTCTTCTTCAGGAAAATATACTGATTTGTATTACGGAAGCGTCGACGGAGATATGTTCCCGGAAATGTATTACGGACGGTTCTCTGCACAGACGGTAGACCAGCTTCAGGCAATGGTTGACAAAACACTCTACTATGAAAAGTATGAATTTGAGGATCCATCTTACCTCGACCGCGTAACACTGATTGCGGGTGTTGATGGAACATGGAATCCCAATGTTGGTCAGCCTACTGTTCAATATGGTACTGAAAACTACTTTAACGAAGCCAATGGCTATTCTACGGTAAATGACTACCTTACAAGCTATAACGGTTGCTACGAGACGGTAGACGAAGGTGTTGGTTTTATCAACTATACCGCGCACTGTAACCAGGGTTCCTGGGGCGATCCACAGCTTACGATTTCTGATGTATATGATTTTGAAAACGAAAATATGTATCCACTGGCTGTAGGAAACTGCTGCCTGGCGCATGACATCGGCTATTCCTCAGAATGCATCGGCGAAGCCTGGATGCGTAAGGAAAATGGTGGAGCTGTAGCTTATTTGGGTTCTGCTCCAAGTACATATTGGTTCGAAGACTTTTACTGGGCTGTAGGAGCTTTTCCTTTAGAGGGACAAAATAACGGATACGTTCCTACCACAGAAGAAACTACACTTGGTGTTTATGATGCCATGTTTATGAGCGATTACGAAACGGTAGATGCCAAGATTTTTGTGGGTAACCTGGCCGTTACAGAAGTGGACATCCAGGGATATCCGCAGCACTCCAGCCCGCTTTATTACTGGCAGGCGTACATGTGTGGCGGAGATCCATCACTGATGATTTATAACACCCAGGGAGAAGAAAATGAAGTTAGCCACATGGATATCGTGCCCATAGGAATGGATATATATGAAGTTACGGCTGATCCGGGCTCTTATGTAGGCATTTCAAAAGATGGCGTTTTACACGGCGCGGCAATTGTGGATGAAACAGGCGTGGTAGAAGTACCTATTGAGCCTATAACCAGTGGCGGACCTGTTGATGTCGTAGTTACAGGACGTCAGAAAATACCTTACATAGAAGAAGTTCCTGCTGCATCGCTTGAAGGTCCTTATATTGTAATGGATGATAATGAAGTTGATGACAGCGATGGAAATAACAACGGCCAGATAGATTTTGGCGAGACATTCGACCTGGATGTTACACTCAAGAACGTTGGCGCTGATGATTCAGATGCCATTACGGCAACAATTATAGGTTCAGATGAGTATTTCACGGTTCAGGACCCGAACTCTGCCGATTTTGGCGCTATTCCTGCTGATGAAACGGCTACCGTTGAAGGTGCTTTCAGCTTTGATGTGGCTGATGATATCCCTGATGAGTATACAGTACAGTTTGAACTGGAAATGACCGACGGAACAGAAACCTGGGTGTCAAATCTGAGCCTTACCGGCTATGCTCCCGATTTTGCTGCCGGAAACATTGTTGTGGATGACGCAGCAGGCGGAAACAACAACGGAAACCTTGATCCGGGCGAAACGGCTGACTTGTATATCACTACAACCAATGACGGTCATGCCGATGCCGGAACAACAACCGGAACATTGTCTACTACCAGTGATATTGTAACAATCACTTCTACGGTGCATAATTTTGGTGATTTTGCAGCTCAAAGTGAAGACCAGGCTGTATTTACAGTGGAGGTTAGCGACGATGCTGAAATTGGATCAAGTATTGATTTTGATTACGAAGTCGTGAGCGGAAATTATGAGGCGCAGAATACCTATACGCTGCCTGTAGGTCTGATTATCGAAGACTTTGAATCCGGAGATTTTTCTGCTTATGAATGGCAGCATTCCGGTAATGCTGAATGGAGCATCACTGAAAGCGCTTATGAAGGAGAGTTTGGCGCAGCGTCTGGAGAAGTTAACGATGATCAGGAAAGCGTGCTGGAGATTTCCGGTAACGTGCTTTCTGATGGAACCATTTCCTTCTACCGGAAAGTTTCTTCGGAGTCCGGCTACGATTTCCTTGAATTCCATATTGACGGCACAGAAGTAGATTCCTGGTCTGGCGACCAGGACTGGGCAGAAGTGGAGTATGACGTTTCTGAGGGACAACATACGTTTACCTGGAAATATACAAAAGACGGATCAGTTAGCAATGGGGATGATATGGGCTGGATTGACTATATCATTTTCCCAACAATGGAATTGCCCTCAGGACCACTTAGCGTGAATGTTGTTGCTGAAACCACAGAAATCTGCGAAGGCGATTCAGTGCTGCTACAGGCTAATGTAAGTGGCGGAAGTGGATTGTTCGATTATTCATGGGAGCCGGAATTTACACTATCCGATCCGGAATCCAGCGAAACATGGGCTTATCCAACATCCAATACAACATACACAGTAACTGTGGATGATGGAACTTCAGAAGTTAGTGATGAAATTGAAATCATTGTGCACGATACTCCCGAAACACCTACAATTCATGAAGAAGGTGATTATCTTGTATCCTCTGAAGAAGAAAACAACCAGTGGTGCGACCATGAGGGAAACCACATTGAAGGCGCTACAGACCAGTATTTCATTCCCGAAAGTACAGGCACATACCATGTGGTAGTTATCAATGAAAATGGCTGTGAATCGGATATGTCGAACGGCATTTTCTACGGATATACTGAAATGGACGACGTAGAAGAAAATGAGACAAAGATTTATCCGAATCCATTCTCAGACAATACGGTTATTGAGTACAACATGAAATCACAGTCCTCACTGGAAATCACCCTTTACAACAGCCTGGGTAAGCAAGTGAAGACTATCGAAGACGCTGCATCAAAAGATGCCGGAATGCACTCATATGAAGTAAGCGCACGTAATCTTGATGAAGGCGTTTATTATGTGGTTTTCAAGGCCGGAAACACAAAAACAACAGAAAGATTAGTTGTTGTTAAATAATTTATTGATAAACAATACATTAATGCATGTCGACCTGAAGCTCTACAGCTTCGGGTTGACGTGTTTATACCAACAGATTATACAGCAAAGAGATTATTAACCTTACAAATACAAACAAAAATGAGAAAGCTACTGACATTGACATTAATTCTGGTAACCTTTGGGTTTAACCAGGTTTTTGCACAGTGGATAGGTATTACTTCAGATAACCCGGCTAAGATGAAAAAAGAGCTGATTTCGTCTGATGTAAATACATCCCGTGTGAATTTTACACTGGAAGGGTTTTACCAGCATAAAGTTGAAACCCCGAATGGAATGGAGTATGTGGTTTCCACAGATGGAGCTACTCCAATTCTGAAAGCAGGCGCGCCTGATGTGGCCAAAACTACCGCTTCTGTGATTATTCCTGACATGGATGAAATGCAGGTGGAAGTGGTGTCAGCAAAATATAAAGAGTTTGAAAACATCAGCATTGCACCTTCCAAAGGAAATCTCTCCAGAGAGGTGGATCCGGAAGAAGTGCCTTATGAATACGGTGAGGAATATGAAGAGGATGCTTTTTATCCTTCTGAAATTGCTACACTTAGAACACCGTACATTTTAAGGGATTACCGCGGACAAACCGTGGTGGTGAATCCCTTCCGCTACAATCCGGTTACCCAAACCTTACGTGTTTATTACGACGTGGAAGTGGAAATCACTTCTACAGGTAACACCGGCGAAAATGCCTTTAACCGCACCCGCGAATTCAGCACACTGGAAACTGAGTTTAAAAATATTTATGCACAGCAATTTTTAAACTATGGAAATGAGCAGCGCTACACACCGGTAGAAGAAGAAGGCTCTATCCTGATAATTGCTTATGGCGATTTCATGGAAGCCATGCAGCCTTACATCGATTGGAAAATTATGACCGGTCGTGAAGTGGAAATGGTAGATGTTGCAGATATTGGTGGTTCTTCAGAGATTGAAACATACATTGAAGATTACTATTATGATAATGATTTAGCTTATTGTTTGCTTGTTGGTGATGTGGATCAGGTGCCTACCAGCTATGCCAATGGCGATTCTGATAACAACTATGCATATATCGAAGGAAGTGACAGCTATCCGGAAATATTTATGGGACGCTTTTCTGCAGAATCAGTTGGCGATGTTGAGACACAGGTTCAAAGAACAATAGATTATGAGAAGGAACCTAATGCAGATGAAGAATGGTACCCCAACAGTACATCCATTAGTTCAAATGAGGGACCAGGTGATGATGGTGAATATGATTATGAGCACCTGCGTAATATCCAGGAAGACTTAAATGAATTTGGATATACCTACAATTATGAGCTTTTTGATGGCAGCCAGGGAGGAAACGATGATAATGGTAATCCAACCCCGGCAGATGTTGCCGAAGTGGTGAATAGTGGGACTACCATTATTAATTACACCGGGCATGGAAGCACAACTTCATGGAGCAGTTCAGGGTTTTCTAATAGTGATGTGAATAACCTGGAAAATGATGAAAAACTCCCGTTTATATGGTCTGTAGCCTGTGTGAATGGAAACTTTGTTGGAAACACTTGTTTTGCAGAAGCATGGCTTCGTGCAACGGATAATGATGGCAATCCAACAGGTTCCATTGCTACAATGATGTCTACAATAAACCAAACCTGGAATCCACCTATGTATGGCCAGGACGAAATGAATGATATTCTCACCGAGCAATATGATGATAATATTAAGCGCACTTTCGGTGGTATATCTTTTAATGGCTGTATGGGCATGAATGATGAGTATGGATCTGGAGGAGATGACATGACCGACACCTGGACGCTTTTTGGCGACCCATCGGTTATGGTTCGCACAAATAATCCTTCAGAGATTTCGGCTACGCACAATCCTACTATCTTTTTAGGCTCCTCATCTTTTACAGTTAATGTAACGGATGCTGAAGGCGCTACCGTGGCTATGACCATGGACGGTGAGATATACGGAACCGCTACCATTGAAGGAGGCGCAGCAACAGTAGAATTTGACGATCCGGTAAACGACCCGGGTATGATGAACCTGGTGATTACCGCTTTCAATAAAATCCCATACATTGCAGAACTTGAAGCGATTCCTGCTGAAGGACCGTATGTTACGCTGGCTGATTTCAGCCTCGAAAGTGAAGCCAAT
>JBNJGK010000114.1:0-9764 GCA_051747665.1 Bacteroidota bacterium
ATGATCACATCCGAGTCCCCATCGTTATCATAGTCTATAAACCGTGCATCACCACGGTTCGCATTCTGGAATCCCGGAAAGGCATCCACGAAAGTGCCGCCTTCATTTATAAACACCGAAGTCATCAGCACCCCGCAATCATCGCAATTCCCTGATACCAGCAGGTCGAGTTTCCCGTCATTATTTACATCGCCCCAATCCACAGCGCTGTTGCTCACGCCCAGGATGTTTACGCCCATGTTTTTGAAAGCCCCATCGCCGTCGTTGCGATATACCACCGTTTTCCCAGTCAAATACTCGTCAAAACCAACGATAGCCAAATCCTTGTCTCCGTCATTGTCGAAGTCCGCCCATGCCATATCGCCGCTCATTACGTTCTGTAATGCAATTCCGGATTCCTCGAACTCACCACCCACGTTTGTATAGATACGCGTTGCCGGAGTAGCTCCCAGCTCACCGGTCAAGGCCAGGTCAAGGTCGCCGTCGTTATCATAATCCACCCATTTAGTAGTAGCATAATTCAGATCCACGAAAGGATGCTCTACCTCCGTAAAAACACCTTCCTCATAATTGTATAAGAACGTTTCGTCATTTCCTGAAACCACAAGGTCGAGATCACCGTCATCGTCATAATCACCAAAAGCGGCATCAGTATTGCCACCCATCGGTGCTACGTTGACATCTGTTGCCGTAAACGTTCCGCCGTCATTCATGTAGAGTGCTGTAAAAGGCTCGCTATTGCCATTCCCGCTAAGGAAAATATCCATCTCGCCATCCATGTCCACATCAGCGAAAAGCACTACCCCATCTGAAACAGCGGGCAGCTCCGTATCGGTTTGTACAAATTCTCCTTCCTGGTTCTCAAAAAGATAAGTAGCCGCTTCAAAATTGCTAACCATCCCTCCAATAACCAGGTCCAAATCCCCGTCGTTATCATAATCGCCAAAAGCAACACTTGACCGCGTCATGGCAGGGATGTCTGAAGATTGATAGGAAAAGGATTGCGATGCGGCAGGCCCTGCAATCAACGATAAAACCGTTGTCAGCATTAAAAGTACATTGTTTCTCATAGTAGCTATTTTAGTTTTCTTTATTGAATTAATACCCGGCAAAAGCAGCATTATTCTGCTTAGTGCCGGGTATTTCTGCTATCAGTTTTGCTCTTCAAACTCTTCGATGCCTTTGTCGAGGAAGTCAACAAACTCATCCACATCAAGGCTGTATGCCCGTGGCTCTACTAGTTTTTCTTCATTATGATCGAGCAGCACATAGTAGGGCTGCGCATTCACCCCGAACTTTCTGATCTGGAAATCGGCATATTTCTTTCCGAGCGTCTTTTTCACTTTGCCATCGTATGAGGATTTCACCCACTCGCTTTCATCCAACCGTGTTTTATCATCCACATAAAGGGCAATAATCACATAGTCATCTCTCAGGCGTTTAAGCACACGCGGATCAGACCACACATTGGCCTCCATTTCGCGGCAGTTGACGCACCCATGACCTGTAAAGTCGATAAACACCGGTTTGTTTTGCTTGCGGGCACATTCCATACCCTGCTCATAGTCAAAATAACCCTCCAGTCCGTGAGGCAGATGCAGGAAGTCGCTGTATTTGGAGTCCTGACATTCCACTGTGGTTTGCGATGCGTTCTGTCCTCCCGAGTAATTGGCTACCCTAAGATTATCTCTTACAATAGCATTGACATCAAAGTCCTGGCTTTGCTGTGGCGGGAGGTAACCCGACAACGCCTTCAGCGGTGCGCCAAACATACCGGGAACCATATAAACCACAAAAGTGAATGTTATAATCGCCAATGTGAGGCGAGGCACTGTAACGTGCTTCACATCGCTGTCATTGGCAAATTTAATTTTGCCGAGGAGATAAAAACCAAGAATGGTAAATATAACAATCCAGATAGCCAGGTAAATCTCGCGGTCGAGGATACCCCAGTGGTAGGTTTGGTCTGCAATGCTGAGAAACTTGAATCCAAGTGCCAGTTCCAATAATCCTAAAACCACCTTCACATTATTAAGCCATCCCCCGGATTTAGGCATACCGCTCAGCCATTTCGGGAAGAAGGCAAACAAGGTAAACGGCAATGCAAAAGCGGCAGAGAAGCCCAACATTCCAATTATGGGTTTAAGGAAATCCCCGCCTGCCGATTCAACCAGGATAGCTCCTACCAGCGGGCCTGTACAGGAGAATGACACCAACACCAGTGTAAAAGCCATGAAGAATGACCCTGAAATGCCACCACGGTCAGCTTGCTTATCACTTTTATTGATGAGCCAGCTCGGCAATGTTAGCTCAAACATCCCCAGAAAAGAGGCGGCAAAAAACATAAACACGAGGAAAAACAACACGTTGGGTATCCAGTGAGTACTAAGCCAGTTGGCAAAGCTGGCCCCGAATGCCACAGCCACAATTGTGCCCACTGCGGTATAAATCAAAATAATAGACAAACCATAAACAATCGCCTGCAATTTGCCGCTGCCTTTATGCTTGGTATCATGCATAAAGAAGGTGACTGTCATGGGAATCATCGGGAAAACGCATGGGGTTAAAATAGCTGCAAGACCCGCCAGTACAGAGAAAATAAAGAAACCCAGCATACCCTGTGTTTCCTTACCGGAAGTTGAGGCTTCTTGTGACTGCTTTGCACTTTTAGCCTGATCTTCTTTTTCCCCTTCTATTTCCTGCGCTTCAAACATTGCATCTTCTTCTTCAGATTCAGTGGCTGCAGACTCCTCTGCGCCATTTACCGGAAAAGAAAAATCTACTTCTGTGGGAGGCAGGCAGCGGGAATCATCGCAACACATATATTCAAGAAATCCACTGATAGTAAAAGGTTCATCGGTCAGGACTTTCACCTCCTGTGTAAAAACGACTTCCTCCCCTCCATGATATTTCACAACCATATCAAAGTTTGGATCAAACTCTTCTATGGGTTCAGGCTCTTCCACGCTTCCTATCAGTTCAAAGTTTTCACTTTCCGTGATGTTGAAGGATGTAGGGACAGGTCCATCTTCAGGTACATCCTGAGAATAAAGATGCCATTTCGGCTCCAGACTGGCAATAAACTGAAGCTCTATACGGTCTTCAGAAAGTTCCTTTGTTTCAAAATCCCACTTTACGGGCTCCAGAATCTGCGCCATTGATGGCAGCGCGGCAAGCAACATTAATGTTGCCAATACAAAATTTCGGCTCTTCTTCAAATAATTGCTTTTTTCCATATTTCTCTTGGCTAAAAATAAAGATTTATATTTTGGATGGTTATTCCTTAACAATCCGTTAATAATTTAAGATTTATTTAACATTTGGTTTTTCAAACAGTTCAATTTTTAGTATTTCCGATGTTTCCCCGGTAATCCGGTAACGGTGATCAATACGATGACCCATAACCCAAACTAAATCCCCGTTTGCGGAGAACAACAGCCAGGCTTTTTCCTTACCGGGAACAGATAATTTTATATCCGTAAAAAAATCGCTCACCTTTTTCATTCCGTTCATCCCCAAAGGCATAAACGCATCGCCGTGCTGCCACCTTCTTATCTCCAATGGAAACTCAAGCTTGTTGTAATCAAGCAAAGCTACCTCAGACGCTTTTGTAAAGACAAAGTTATCATCATTTGGTTGTCTCTTAAAAACCAGGCTTATTGGCGAAGTTACAGAGCCGGTTTCCGGATAGATATAATACTTCTGGTCATCGGCTTTTTCATAATGCGGTTCCAGAATAAGGTATTCACGATCAACGGTAATTCTGTGTGAAGGCGAGAAAAATTGTTTCCCAGAAAGTCCCGGCAAAGACTCCAGCAGCCTCCTGGCTATATCCTCATGAAAGCCATACTGCTGCAACCAATAAGGCATGATATATTCCTTATCGGGAATATTTTGGAGCTGTGATTTGTTGACGTACACAACTTCTCCTTCATACTGGGAGATCTCAGACATCGTTCTGCTCACTAACCTTTTCAGCATAATTTCATTATGATGCAGATACCTGAATGTTTTCCCGAAAGGGTTCCGGTAGTCCGGGGCAATCTTTTCGAGTGCCGGCATCAGAATGTGCCGGATTTGATTGCGCTGGTATTTTAATGTTTTATTGGTCTGGTCTTCCCGGAAAGGCAATCCTCGTTGCCGGGCATATTCTTCTATTTGCTCTCTTGTGGCAAACAATAGCGGATGAATTACCTTTCCCTGCCTGGCCAACATGCCGCGTAATCCACTCACGCCTGTGCCTCTTAACAGATTAATGAAAAACGTTTCAACCTGGTCATCAAAATGATGACCTGTTGCCACAACCTCCAAACCAGGTTCCTCCAAAAGTTCATCAAACCATTTGAAGCGAAGGTCCCTGGCCATCATTTGCACCGATTGGTTATTCTGCCCCGCTTTTTGATTCACCTCAAATTTTCTTACCTTGACTTCATATCCGTACCTTGCTGCAAGGCTTCTCACAAAATCTTCATCATCATCGGATTCCTGACCACGGAGCTGGAAATTGCAATGAGCAATAATACAAGGGATTTGGTTTTGGTTAAACAAATCAGTCATCACCACAGAGTCAACTCCACCACTTACAGCCAAAACGACCTTTCCTTTATCAGGAAGCAATGCATTTTCATCAATAAATCCCCTGAATTGCTCTAACATGGTGCAAAAATAATCATTTCATTATGAATGGATATACATAGTTTTATATGACTTTAAAGCCAGTTTTTTAGACTTTTATGCACGTTTCAAAAAATCACAATACTTATAAAATGAAAAAGCGCGATAGCATCGTTTCTTAAATCAACTCTGCCCTCGCGCTTTCATAAAAACTGAAGATTTTCCTGTTGTTTACATCTCCCAGGTATCTCCGCTGTTAAGCAGGTCATCCATGTTTTTCACCGATGAATGTTCCTTTTCATGCGTGATTTGCTCTTCCAGCAAGTCATCATACGTTTCTGCTTTAACTGACCGTATTACGCCCAGCACAGCCGGAAACTCCGGAGGGAACAAATTCGCCAGCTTAAGGTGGATCGTCGGATCCGGGTCAAGCATATCATGCACCAAAATATCATCTTCGGTAATTCCGTCCTGACCGATTTTCACAATTTCTATCTTATGATTTTCATCCAGACGAAGCCCTTTCTCCTTGTTTTTCCCAAAGAGCATCGGCTTACCATGTTCCACAACCAACTGATTATCGTCGCGTGTTTCTTTGCTGGTAATCAACTGGTGTGTTTTATCATTGTAGATTACGCAATTTTGCAGGATTTCTACTATCGACGTTCCGTCATGATGAGCTGCTTCCAGCAAGATCTTCGTCATCAGTTTCGGGTTCATATCAAGTCCGCGGGCAAAAAACGTACCTCTCGATCCCATCACAAGTTCTCCGGGATTGAATGGATGCTCGATAGTTCCGTGCGGAGACGTTTTCGTTACTTTACCCATAGGTGTAGTGGGGGAATATTGCCCCTTTGTTAACCCGTAAATCTGATTATTGAAAAGAATCACATTTACATCAATATTACGGCGGATAAGGTGAATAAAATGGTTACCCCCGATAGCCATAGAGTCACCATCACCGGTCATCACCCAAACACTCAATTCAGGGTTTGCCAGTTTGACGCCGCTGGCAATTGCAGCAGCCCTTCCATGAATACCGTGAATTCCATAGGTGTTCATGTAGTATGGGAATCGCGATGAACATCCAATTCCTGAAATAACAGCATAGTTTTCTTTTTTATAACCCAATTGGGGAAAAACTTTTTCTACTGCCTTAAGGATTGCATGGTCGCCACAACCCGGGCACCACTTCACCATCTGATCACTTTCAAAATCTTCTTTACTTAATGGCTTTATACTTTTAGGTATGGTATTTTCCGTCATGCTTTATCCCTCCAGAATTTCATTAAATTTAGTTTTCAGTTCACCTTCGGTAAAGGGCAGCCCCTGAACTTTATTGTACTGAAGATATTTGTATTCCGGGAAATTGATTTTCAAATATTTCACAAATTGCCCCAGGTTCAGCTCACACACAATAATCTTTTTGAAGCCTTTAAGAATGTCTTCCGTGTTTTTTGGCAGCGGGTTGATATAGCTAAAGTGCGCATGGCTGATTCTTTTTCCCTGCTCCTGCAGTGCGGTTACGGCATTGAGGACTGCACCCCTTGAGCCACCCCAGCTAACTACCAGCAAGTCTCCGGTATCTTCACCTACAATTTCCTGCTTTGGTATCCGTTCAGCTACTTTTTGGACTTTCTTTTCCCGGTATTCCACCATTTTTTGGTGGTTCTCCGGGTCTGTAGATACATTTCCGGTTACATCCCATTTTTCAAGGCCTCCAAGACGATGCCTGAGTCCTTCCATCCCCGGAAGGGCCCATTTCCTGACATAATTGTCAGGATTTCTTTTATAGGGCTTATACTCTTCGTCATTCTCTTTGGCCAAAGGTGGCTTAATCTCGGGTAGTGATTTCATTTCCGGGATTTTGAAAAGTTGCGAACCATTAGCCAGGTACCCGTCTGTGAGCAGAATCACCGGCGTCATATGTTCCATAGCCAATCGTGAGGCTTCAAAAGCATAATCAAAGCAGTCTGAAGACGATGTAGCAGCAAGAACTATTACCGGTCCTTCGCCATTTCTGCCGTACAAGGCTTGCAGAAGGTCTGCCTGTTCTGATTTGGTAGGAAGTCCTGTAGACGGCCCACCGCGCTGCACATTCACAATAACCAGCGGCAGCTCTGTGATTACTGCCAGCCCTATTGCTTCGCTTTTCAGCGACAAACCAGGGCCGGAAGTGCTTGTTACCGCCATAGAGCCTGCATACGATGCCCCAATAGCTGAAGTAATGCCGGCAATCTCATCTTCGGCCTGAAACACTTTTGCGCCCAAAGACTTATGTTTGGCGAGTTCCTGTAAGATTTCCGTAGCCGGAGTAATGGGATAAGACCCTAAAAAAAGTGGCCTTTTGGCCCGCTCCGAAGCGGCTAACAGACCCCATGCAGTAGCTATGTTCCCGGTGATATTCCGGTATTTGCCTTTGGCAATCTTAGCGGCAGGAACCTGAATTACAGATTCCAGCTCCTCTACAGTATCAGCATAATTGTAGCCGGCTTTCAGCACCCTTTTATTTACATCTACAACAAGAGGTTTAGACCTGAATTTGTTTTCAATGAAACGAAACGCCGTATCAAAATCGCGGTTAAAAATGTAAAACATGATGCCTAATGCAAACATGTTTTTGCTTTTCAGGGCCGTTTTCATATCCACTTTCATTCCTTCGATAGCCTTTTTGGTAAGCGAAGTGATGGGCGCCTTAATGAGGTTATACCCATCCAACGATCCATCTTCAAGCGGATTAGACTCGTACCCGGCTTTTTCTACAAACTTGTCCAGGAAATTGTCAACATCAATAATGAGTGTAGCGCCTTTTTTGGCCCATTTCAGATTAGACTTCAACGAAGCTGGGTTCATCGCCACCAACACATCACACAAGTCTCCGGAAGAATGAATTTTTTTGTCTCCAAAGTGTATCTGAAAACCAGAAACACCGGCTACTGTATTTTGCGGGGCCCGGATTTCTGCTGGATAATCCGGAAAAGTGGCTAAATCGTTACCAGCATATGCAGCAGCATCAGAAAAAAGGGTACCGGTCAATTGCATCCCATCACCGGAATCACCTACAAACTTCACTACCACATCTTTTTTCTCAACAACCTTATTTTCTTTAGGTGTCATGACATATAATGTGCTTTGTTTTCAATTAAATTTTAAGCAAAGTTAAAGGTTTTCTCCTTCCCCAAACAAAGTATATGAACAAATTTTTAATAATAGGTTCGTTTTTAGAATACCTCTAAATACGTGATTTTTAACTATCTAATCTTGGTAACAAAATCATATTCAAAATACACTAAACCAATATTCTATATTTGAATGCGAAGAAAAAAAGCAACAACCGATCTATAAATTAAAGAAAAGGTATATGTTATCTGGCTTTGCGTCAACATTACAGCGTCATGTTTGTTGCAGATAAAAGATGTAATTTTGTTGTTCAAAACACAGATTAGAACGTAAACGATGGATAGTTTTTCATTTTTATCGAATGCCGATCCCGGCGTTATTGATGCGCAATACAGTAAGTATAAAGCAGACCCGTCGTCAGTAGATGAGAGCTGGCGTAATTTTTTCAGGGGATTTGAATTTTCGCGCGAGAACTACGCGGAAGAGGAAAAGCAGATATTACCCGATGAGTTTAAGGTAATTAACTTAATCAATGATTACAGGCAGCGCGGCCATTTATTTACCAAAACCAATCCTGTAAGAACCCGGCGAAAATACAGCCCTACCCTGGCATTAGAAAATTTTGGCTTAAGTGATAAAGATTTGGACAGGGTTTTTCATGCCGGACATGAAATTGGTATAGGTGATGCTTCATTGAAAGATATTGTTGATCATCTGGAAACAACCTATTGTAATTCCATTGGTGTGGAATATAACTTCATTCGCAAACCGGAAATTGTGGAATGGCTTCGCGAAAAGATGGAAAGCACCCGCAATATGCCGAACTATAATGCGCAAACCAAAAAAGATATTTACACGCACCTAAGCAAGGCCGTTCAGTTTGAAAAATTCATCCACCGGAAATTTCCCGGACAAAAACGGTTTTCGCTGGAAGGAACAGAAACACTGATTCCGGCGTTGGAAGAGGTGATTGACCGTGGTGCAGAGCTCGGCAACCGCGAGTTTATTATCGGGATGCCCCATCGCGGCAGGCTGAATGTGCTTGCTAACGTAATGCATAAACCGCTGAAACGGATTTTTAGCGAGTTCGGAGGTATTGAGTATGAGGATGAAGAGATTATGGGGGATGTGAAATATCACTTAGGGGAAACGTATGAAAGGCAAACCCGCTCAGGGAAGCCTGCTAAACTCACACTCTCTCCCAACCCATCGCACCTGGAAGCTGTTGGTCCGGTAGTGGAAGGGCTGGCACGTGCAAGACTCGACCATTTTTATGATGGAGACACGTCTCGCATTACGCCTATCATCATGCACGGCGATGCTTCTGTGGCAGGGCAAGGCGTAGTTTATGAGGTGTTGCAAATGTCTGAACTCGAAGGATACAAAACCGGAGGCACCATTCACCTGGTTATTAACAACCAGCTTGGCTTTACCACCAATTACCTCGAAGGGCGCTCTTCTACCTACAGCACTGATATCGCAAAAATTCTGCAATCGCCTGTCTTTCACGTTAATGCCGATGATGTTGAAGCGATGGTTTTTACTATCCAATTGGCCATGGAATTCAGGGCCAAATTCCACAGGAACGTATTTATAGACCTGCTGGGATATCGCAAATACGGACACAACGAAGGTGATGAGCCCCGCTTTACGCAGCCTTTGCTATACAAAGCTATAAGCAAACACGACGACCCGGCTACGATATACGCCAAAAAACTTATTGAAGAAAAGCACCTTCAAAAGCAAGACATTAAAGCCATTGAACAAGATTTCACCGATGAAATGGAGCAGGAACTCGAAGCCTCCAAAAACATTGAAAAGGCTATTATTACTTCTTTTTTAGATGATACCTGGAGCAAAATACGCAGAGCTAAAAAAAGCGACTTCAACTCTTCACCTGATACCAGTGTAAGCGCGGAATTGTTTAAGAACGTTGGGGAAAAACTCACATCTGTTCCAGACAACAAGCGTTTTTACAGAAAGTCACTCAAAATGATGAACCTGCGGCGCAAGATGCTGGATGAAGGTGT
>JBNJGK010000115.1:0-1762 GCA_051747665.1 Bacteroidota bacterium
ATGATAATTTGATTTATCCCACTCAAATTAACAAGTAAACATTTTAGCAAAGTTTTTATCTGAAATGTATAACTGATAAACGTTGCAGTGGTATACCCGCTGCAACGTTTTTTATTAACTTCTTCTCGTTTAACAACTTTTAATAGTTTTCCTGCCATATAGTTATTGCAGTTTGCATTAGTCCAATTAGTTTTGCTTCGAAAACCAAAACAAAGTTTATATGTTATTTAAAAAATCAGTTTTAGCTGTTATTGCAGCAGTATTATTCAGCATTCCTTCTGTATTTGCGCAGGGGACGCAGCAAATGCCTCAGCAAGGACAGCAAGAGGTAGACATTGATGTTTCAGACAAAGAAATGGAGCGTTTTGTAAAAGTTTCTGATGAATTAGAAGTTGTTCAGCAAGAAGCACAGGAAAAAATGATGAACGCCATTGAAGAAAATGGTCTTGATGTTCAGCGCTACAGTGAAATTGAGCAAGCCAACAGATCAGGTCAGGAAGTGGATATGACCGATAAAGAAAAGGCTGCTTATGACAAAACCAGTGAAGTAGTGCAAGCAGAACAAATGAAGATTCAGGAGGAAGCACAAAAACTTTTAGAAAAGCACGACTTTAAAGAGCAACGCTACATGAAAATTTCTCAGGCATTGCGCTCCGATCAGGAACTAATGCAGAAATACAGGGAAATTAAAGAAGGGAATTAATATCCTAAAGAGTACCGGATAAAGGGTTGTGTTTGTAGCACAGCCCTTTTTTTATGCCTACTGATATTAGGAACCGACAAAGGCTTATATTATCTTTGGACATTCAAGAATTGTTACAGACTATAAAATGCGCAAGGTACTCATATTCATCGCTATTCTTTTGAGCAGCAATAGCTTTTCTCAGGATATAATGATGAAAAATTTTCGAAGTAAAGATGGATTGCCCAGCAATGAGACTTTTCATATCATGCAAGACTCAAAGGGATACATTTGGATTGGAACCAACATGGGAGTAAGTAAATTCGACGGGTATTCCTTTAAAAATTTCGACAACAACTCGGGCCTTGAAGGCAATACAATTCTGGATATTTATGAAGATTATAAAGGCAGAATATGGTTCATTTCTCTAAGCGCAAAACTCTCATACTACTACAACGACTCTATTCACAGCTACAAGCATAACGATAAGCTGATATCTGAAATTGAAAGAAGCCCTGTTCCCCTGAAAAGAAGTTTTTATGTAGATACTGCTGACAACGTTTATTATTCCATAAGACCGCTTGGAATTTTCAAAATAGAAGATAACGGGGATATCAAAACCTGGTCTGGATGGTCGGAAAACAAAAACTATATCTTAGATTTAGAAAAAAAGACGTTGGTTTCTAATCTTAGAAAAGAATCGCCGACCATAGAAGTGCACAAAAAAAACGCTCTGAAGAAGAAAATAAAAAATCCTACACTTAAGGATGGCAGCAGGGGGTTGACATTCGTCCAGCGTATAGCCCCTGAAAATTATTATATTACCAATACGAGTTCTGTTATCAGTATAAACGACTCTACCGCAGATATAGTTTATCAAACCGATGATGGATACATTATTGATTTCATTACTGAGGAAGATAACACAGTCTGGCTCTCAGTCACGAATAATGGGGTAAAGCAATTCAGTGATCCGGGACTTTCAAAAGTAAAACAGCATTTGCTTAAAGGTCATTCTGTATCCACTATCTTCAAAGATAAAGATGGTGGTTATTGGTTTTCTACCTTGAATAATGGGGT